>WRCR01000431.1 GCA_009783865.1 Planctomycetaceae bacterium
CGAAGAAACTGCAAAAGTGTTCGGGAAAAAAACTTGCAATCGGACAAGAGGAATTTTCCCCAAAAATAAATTTTCTGCGAAAGCATATTCACTGCCGCAAGGCGATTCCCTTTTCGGCAATGAAAGATAAAAAATGATTGTGAAAACCGTCAATATCTTCGCCGGACAAAGTCCTGTCCGAAGCCCCAATCCAATAACGGAAAGAATAACTCGCTGTTCCTTTCTCCAATCCCTTTCCTTTGTATGAAATCAGGAATTCCCGCCGGATACTCAACGGATGCTTGAACGTATCCAGCAGGGATTCCAGTTGAGCAAAACCGTCGTCTATATTCCAGACCAGCGAGAAGTCCTGCCAAGACAAGGGATAGCGCGGCGGTTCCGTGAAAACTGTTTTCGGGTAAAGTTCGCCGAAGGTTTCGCCGTCAAACGGAGATAAATTGACTTCAAACCAAACTACTTGTCCGCCTTCGGGAGAAACCTTTTCCAACACTGTTTTGTCAAGCACGCCGAGCGCACCGAAGTTGTAACCCTTTGCATTCAAAACAACGAATGAACCCTCTGTTTGCCAAGGATAATATCCGCAGGATTCTTCGCTGTCCGCAAAACGGAAATCGGTAATGCCGCAGATTTTCAAAACATCTTCAACGGCGGACTTTATTGAAAGATAAAACGTATCAATGCTTCCCGACTGCTGAAACGCAACACCGCCGAGAACCGGTACTTCATTGCATTCTTTATTTTTACCTGTAGGAAAAAAACAACGTCCGATTTCAAATAGACGGAAAGAATCCCGGGTTGTGCGGTTCTTCGGCACCAACGCCAGCAAGCCCGGTATTAGCGTTGTTCTCAAACGGCTTGTTTCCGGTGTCGTTGCATTTTTCAAAACCAGCGTATTGCTGGGTTCAAAACCGATGTTTTTCAGCCAGAGGTCGTTAAACCAAATGTATTGATGCACTTCCAAAAACCGGTGTCCAGCCGCTAAAATCTTTTTGATTTTATGCTGCATTTTCATCGGCTTTTCGATGTGCAGCGTCTTGAGCGGCAAGGCGGGCATCACCGGCGGTATGTTATCGAAACCGAATACCCGGAGAATCTCCTCAACTATATCTTCGGGAATCGAAATATCCTTTTTACTGCGGAACGGCGGTACGCCGACTTTTAGCGTCGGAACTTGTTCCGACATTTTAACTTCAACGGTAAAACCGAGCGAAGTTAAAATGCTCTGCACTTTTTCCGGCGGAAGTTTAATACCGGCAAGTTGTTCCAGCCGTTCTTCCGCAATTTCGATATGGCGAATCTCTTCCTGCAAGTCACCGTCCATTGTGAATTTACTTAACACGGTCAGACCGGCACCGGCTTCTTCGATTAACTTCAAGATGCGGGCGGTTCCCGTTTTGACGTTGGAAGGCGGCTGCGATTTTTCATACCGCTGTGAAGCGTCCGTTCTCAAATCAAGCCGACCGGAGGTCTTGCGGACTCGCGCCGCTTTGAAGTTTGCTGATTCCAGCAGAAGTTTTGTCGTTGTTTCGGCGACTTCGGTCTCTCTGCCGCCCATTATTCCCGCAATAGCAACGGGGACAGGGGACGGCAGACGGCAGACGGCAGACGGCAGAATTTGTTCAACAGCGGATGCCGCGCGTTTGACACCGGCAGCGGCTGTGCCCCAAATGATTATGTCGTCGGGCAAAAGTTTTCGGGTTTGTCCGTCAAGCGTAATGAAGTCGGCTTCCTTTCCCATTGTTTGAATGAGGATGCCGCCGAGTTTATCCGCATCGAAGGCATGTGTCGGCTGTCCGATTTCCCAGTTGACGTAATTCGTTACATCAACAAGAAGGTTGGCGGAACGCAAACCGAGTGCGTGAAGGCGGCGTTGAATGAACAGTGGAGACGGAACCGTGCCGTGCGTGTTGAACTCGATGCAGCCGTAGCAAGGGCAATTTTCGTAATCGTTATTCTTTAGCGGATACGCCGGTAAGTTATCATACTGCGATAAATCAACTTGCGGCAGCGGTTTCAACGGACGCTGAAACACCGCCGAGAATTCGCGGGCAAAACCGTAATGTCCCCAAAGGTCGGGACGGTGCGTCAAACTTTTATTATCGAATTCAAGAAGCGTATCGGTCTCCGGTATTAGCGTTTCAAGCGGTGTTCCGTTCTTCAAAGAAGGCGGACATTCGAGAACAATTTCGTGCCAATCGGACATACCCAACTCGGCAGCACTGCAAAGGATACCTTGACTTTTGTGGTCGGCTAATTCCGATTCCGTGATTTTCACATCGTTTGCCAAGGTTGTACCTGCCGGTGCGAAAGGGACTTTCAATCCGACTTTGACATTCGGCGCACCGCAAACGGTTTGAACGATGTTTTTTTTGGCTTCGTCAAGCGCAACTTTGCAGAAAGAAAGTTTGCCGTCAAGTTTTTTTATTTCGATAATTTCGCCGATGACAACACTTTTGACGAAACGCCGGACGGTTTTCGTTCCTTCAATTTCCGCAGTTGCAAGTGTGAGCCGGCTGACAATTTCTTCCGTTGTCAGACCGGTTAAATCGACGTAATCCGAAATCCAATCAAGTGATATGAACATATTATCTGCTAAACAGTATCGCTGTTGAAAGTATTACCGTTAAAAACGAATCACTATTATCGCAGAAAACACGGTAAATTTCATTCATTGCCGCTATTATACAAAACCTATAAATTCCAGTCCATCGCAGAATTTGATACGCTCTAGAATATGCTGGAATAATATCATATTTTCTTTTTCCGCCCCATTTTACCGAACCGGTGAAAAATACTTCATTCAGCGATATCGATTTTTGCTGCGTTGTCTTGTCACAGCGGGATACGCCGAAGTTCTCCTCCTCCCCCTTTCGTTGGAAAAGAAAAAAACAGACAGTGTGCAGAGACACCACCCAGCAATTCGGGCAACGCAAGACAGACATTATGGATGGCATAACCTCACGATGTCTTCCGCACAGCGAGGACGACGGGACTCGAACCCGCAACCACCGGATCGACAGTCCGGTACTCTAACCAATTGAGCTACGTCCCCGATAGAGCAGAGTAATTATAAATCCTATTCGATATTTTGCAAGAGGGGGAAAGCACCTGCAAAATTCCGCAAATTATCGCGTAAAAATTGTTGCGTAACTTTGATACGCATCCAAATTAGCGAGTGCCTGTATATCGCCGACTATCCAAACTATATCGCCGCCTTCAATGACCATATCCGGATCAGGATTTAGGAAACGTTCCCCTTTGCGCTCTATCCCGACTATCAAACCGTTTACTGATTCACGGACTTCACAATCGCGAATCGCCTTTCCTACGAGGACGTGTTCCGGATGCGGACGGAAAGACACCATGCCGAATTGGTTCCCGTCTAACTCCAATTCCTCTTCAGGATGAAATTCTATAACCGCTTGTGCCAAAACAAGTTGTTCGTAGGTTCCTATCAAATACAACCGGTCACAAGGCAGCAGCACTTCGTCCGCCTTCGGAGCAACAATAATATCGTGTCCGCGGCGGATAATCGTAA
>WRCR01000432.1 GCA_009783865.1 Planctomycetaceae bacterium
CAACTCGGCAGGAATAATCTTTCCGTTCTGCGCAGCCGCGCTGCTAAGATTGTGATAGAGACGTTCTAAATCCCGCAGCGGAACGCCGTATTCCAATGCGGTTTGCATAACGTTTGCTGCACTGTCGAACTCTTCCCGGATATCATTCTGCTGCTGTTTTTCGTTAAGCCATTGAACGGCTGGAAGTATCAACTCTTGAATCGCCGGCGGCATCGGTATCTGTTCCGTTTCGATAATCTGATGCATCGTATCATAAATGTTCTTCGCATCCTCGTATTCATAAGCGGAAAAATACTCCATTAATGAATCAGCATAATCCCGCAATACAGAACCGGCAAGCATCCGGCGGTACAACGGCGGCGGCGGAATAACCCAGCCCGGCGTACTCAATTCCTGATGCAGCGCACGAATCTTTTGTATGTTTTTTGCTGCAATCGCCTCTTGAACATCTTTTTCAAATTCTTTGATACGCTCCGTTTCAAATAATTCTTGGTCTTCTATCCAAAAGATATTTTCTATATCTATTTTTGCAATAGCACGAATAATCGACAAACGTTTCCGAACCGACGAACCGTTCAAAGCGTGAAGCCGGTGCTGGCGCAGCAACGGTTCGAGTTGTGTCATCGTCAGATATGAATCGTCCAGTTCCCTAAACATTTCGGCCGGCAGCGGCGGAATAACAAAGCCGAGAGGAGAAATGATTTCTATCCATTCATCGCGGGCGGTGAAGTCAAGCAGGAGATACATCTCTAAAAGATTCGGCTGCAACTCTGCCAGCCGGATACCTTCGGCGATATTTCCAGCCCGCAGATGTTGAATACACTGTATCATACGGCGGCTCACTTCAGTGCTGATTTCGGTGTACCGCTGGGCATATCCCCGTATCCACTCTATCGGAACCGTTTCAGGAAAAGCGATGGCGGTATTGATATTTTCAATTAAAGCCTCTAATTCTTTCATTGCCGTAAATCCCGTCTTATGTTTATCGTATGTCTATGATGTGAAGTGCTATTTGTTTTTAGGAATAGGAACACAGTATTTTCCCGCCATAATTTGGGCTTGTAAAAACGGAATTTCGACCCAAATCGGTTCGATTTTAGAGGGACGAAACAGGAGCGGCTGTTTGCCGCCGCTGTCGGGGTCTCCAAGTTCCGGTGCAGTGCCGGCAGCACTGACGGGGAGATATACAACATTTTCGGCATTGGCTTCGGCGGTTCCAACGAATTCCGGTATTAAATCAAGTAATAATCTGCGCGATATGGCGGAAAACTGTTCTACCCGCAAGGTATTGAAAACATGGATTGAGTTGTTGGCAACCGGTTTCCACAGGTGATAGCCCAAAGGACGATTTAAGTGCAACAACTGCGACCAGGCATCCAGTTTGGTTAGAACGATGATGAGCGGAATAGTGATTTTTTCATTGACAGGCAAACGCTTGTGCGCTCTTATACGCATAATCATTTCCGTCAACACGGTACTTTGATTGACTTTGCTTCTTCTGATATTTTTTGTTTCTGAAGAGTTCATCTGCGGGTCATTGACGGGCTGCTTGCAGGCGGATTTGAACCGCAAGTCCTGCGTTGGGTCGAAGAGAAACAATATCGCATCGGAAGCGGCTAAATGCTGTGTAACAGATTGTATGTTATCGGCACCGGGCAGAAAACTTTCACCGGCATTGTCGTACATACAGACGGTTTGTGCGATGCGCTCCGTGTTTTTCGGAAACGGATAATCCGGCATCGGCGAAATAATGTATGAAAACGGCTGTACCAGCGTGGTTTGCAAACCATCGATGAACGTATTATTGTAGGTATCGCCTTGTACTTCGGTTTTTTCAATGGCAACAAGGAGGTTGGGGTCTCCGCCGCCTTCAAATTGTGTTGCTTCGTATTCCCGAATCTGTTTGTTCATCGTCGGGTCAGCATCCGTAAAATTCATGCAGAAGTACTGCGGCATCGTCTTTCGAAGTTGCCAGACCATTGAAGTCAGAAAGTAGGTTTTTCCCGATGCAGGTGCGCCGACAATGGAAATGCAAAAATTGGAGGTGCTGAGCAGTGAACGCGGAATCGGCAAATGGCAATTCGGACAAGCCAAATTATGACAAGCAATTTCGCGGGAGTCCAAGGCAGCACCGTCAAGGGCAAATCGAGTGGGCAAAAACCGCAACTGTTCAGAACTGCCCAATTTGGTGTCACCCAGCAGGTCGGGTGCCTCACTGATGAAAAGGATTTGGTCAGTAGCAAATCCGTGCCGGCAATGCGGACATGAAATCAGCGGCTTAATTCTTATTCGGTTATGATGTGTAGATAATGAGGACATAGGCTCTGACGACCGGCACCGCCGGATTTATTCGGATAATACACGGAATTTTCGGAGGATGGAAGATGTCTTCCGACTACCAGCAATCTGCATTTTAACTAAAGAATCCGCAAAAGTCAAGTATCATGATTTTAATCGTTCTTCCTCGTGATATTCTTCATCCGCGTTGACATTCCAAACATCATAACGGCGGTTATCACCGCCGGCTCGTAATGTTAATTCATCACGCCGCGCTAATATGTTTCTCGCTGCATATAAGCCCGTCTGAATCGAATGGTCCATGTTGTTGTACCTGAACATTCCATATCGTCCTATCGGCTGCAAATTGACGAACTGCGATAAGTATTCCCGAATCACCGCAATATGTTTCGGATAATCATGGTCATAAACCGGATACGCCTTCGGAACACGCACTACTACATAATTGCTAATCAATTTTTTATCACTAACGATTTTGATTTTTACGATTTCTTCCGCTGCCTGCTCAAAAATCCTTTCGTTCGGCGCAGTCCAAAATTCATCGTTTTCATTGCAGAAGTATTCCAAGCCGAGCGTGGTCTTACTCTGGTCAGCAACCATCGAAGGACTCCAATTCTTGAAATTCTGTATCCGTCCGAGTTTCACTTCCGGCGAATGAATATAAATCCAGTTGTCGGTAAAAAGATGCTCCTGATTTACCGTTATATCAACCGTTATTGACGAGTTCATAGCCCGCTGCGAGACCGGCAGGACCGGCACCCATTATAATCGTGTTAAATTTCATTACCGCGAGAGCAATTTCTTAAACGCATCAATTCCGCGCAGAATTGTTTCCTCCGTTGCGGAATACGAAATGCGGAAATGGGTGTCCCTGCTGCTGAAAACACTGCCGGGAATAATCAACATCGAATGCTCCGTGACAGCCCGCATGACAAATTCAGTTGCTGTTCCCCATGGTGCCTTCGGAAACATATAAAACGCTCCTTCCGGCTTGTTGATTTCATAGTCGTCCTTCAAGGCATCGTAAATCATATCGCGGCGTTTTTTGTAACTTTCTATCTGCGCTGACATATCCGCATCCAATGCCGTCAAGGCACCAAGTTGTCCGACATGCGGCGAACATACGAAAGAGTACTGCTGAAACTTGAGCATCTGTTCAATCAAATCAGTCGGACCATGAGCGAAGCCGACCCGCCAGCCCGGCATGCCGAATGTTTTGCTAAA
>WRCR01000433.1 GCA_009783865.1 Planctomycetaceae bacterium
CTCTGCTTCTTTAATTTTTTGCGTCATCACTTGCCGCGCACTTTGCGCACCGATGCGGGCATCCAATTCTTCGGAAGTGAACGGAATACCGTCTTTCGTACCGGAAAATTCGCCGGTTAATCTATCGACAGAAATTATAATAGACGCACTTTCTCCGTACTGCTTTCTCGCTGACGTTGTTATTGCGGACTCTATACTACGAAAAATGATTTCTTTGTCAATTTTCTTTTCACGATGAATGGAATCCACCATTCGCAAGACCTCGTTTGGATTCATAATGTTTGTCTCCCGAATAGTTGAGCGCGGCAGTCCCCGCTCATTTTTAATATATTTAACCCGTTAGTACTTTGTTCTCGATTGTATTTTCCGTACTATTTTACACAGCGCACAACGTACACATGGCAAAAAAGCCGCGGTACCGAATAGTCCCATTGATGCTCTTTGGGATATTATTCGACCGCGGCTCTTTTGACCGCGCATCGGAGAATCTCTACATTCCCCTACAATACTTATGCTCATTCTACACTAAAAAAGTGAATCTGTCAAGAGACCGTACAAAGGCAAAATTTTCCCTGATGTCCCCTTCTTAACATTGCGGGTTCTGTAGTGTGGGAAAATTTTGCTGCGTTTTGCGTTTTCCTTGCGTTCGGTCCCGGTGTCCTTCGCTGTTAAAAGAATTCAGCCGCAAGGTACGCCAAGGATTCGCAAAATCAAAAATCCTTGTAAAACGCCGTGCCGGTATCAATTATTTTCCATTGCAGCGTTTTCAAAAGTTTGTTCATCGGAACATCATCTTGAGAAATATGTGCTTCAATACGTGCTGTCTTGTATTCACGGGCAGCAAACCGCAGTGTTTCGCCAAGTAGATACGTTGCAATGCCGTTTCTGTAATATTCGGAACGTACCCTTACATCTATCAGACCGGCATTAGCACCGCTTGCAAACATCGGGTCGAATTCTTCCGAGTCCGATTTTGTGATACGTATCCAAACATACGCTATTCTTTTATTGGAGTTGATGAAATACGCGCTTACCCGCACCCACTCATTATTCTCATCATTGGCAAAACAGCACGCTTCCAACCAGGTCTTCGACTCTGGTTCATTGTCATATCCAATCGTCAACTTCGGCCGCCAGCCGACTGTCGTCGCCGTTATCGGCGGCTGATAATTTTCCAAATCAAGCCGATATCGATAGGTCTTCATTGAAACGTGATAATCTGACTCCTGAAAAGCAGCTATGATATGCGGTTCGGAATCGAAAAACGCAACCGGTTCGCTGTCGCCGTAAAAACCGACATAAAACGGAACACAGCAGCGCGGTGAAGCACCAAAAATCTTTTTTACGTTCAAGCCGAGCAGATATTTTTCACCTTCGTTCAACAATAGCCGGGCAACTGCTCTGGTGTCGGAATACTCTGGATTTACCGCCATGAAACAAATCTGTCCTGAAAGCGGGTCGAAGCCGGAGCCGTCGGAATTAGGACTTAAACTGGTGTGTACGTATCCGACGGGCTTGTTGTCATCAAAGGCAAGAATGATTGACCGAGGGTCACAAAAAGGCACGCCAAGCGGGTGCAGTTGCAGGGTATTCGCAGATAAGGAAACAAGACCTGCATTTATGCTCCGCCACTGACTTTTCCGCCAAAGGGCAAGTAAGGTAAGCAGGTCTTCATTCCGAAAAGAACGCGTTGACAACATAATTTCCCGTCCGACATCGCTGAAATATCCCACATCCTCCCCGTTGTACTGTATTCATTATACAAGGTTTTTGAAATTGTGGAATAGAGAATTTAGAACGAGTGTTTATATGTGAATCGTCTATTCCAGCGTCAGCGGAATTTCCAGCGGTTTGTTCATCCCAATCATCCAGTTGCTGACCGTCAATGATTTCAAACCCTCTGCGCGGTAAATCTGGCGGGGACTGTCTTTCGGCAACTCAAACGGGAAACCTCCGATTCGCACCGTTATAGGAAGCGAACTCTTATTCGTCAATTCTATCGTCCCGGGACTAATGCTCTTCATCTCCACACATGCTTTGAACAACGCCGGCAGATACGGTTCGCGTCCCCAAAGAAGACCGGCAGCCCAGCCGATAATCCGCTTCGCAAAAAACGCTTCTTTGATGCTGTCGTGCGTCTTTTCCTTCGCTAATATCAAGTTAATCGGGCGCAGCAGATTATGGAAACCATATTGGTCAAATTCGCTTGCATGAATGTCGCTGTTCGCAAAAAGTGACAAGTTGCGTTCGTTGCACCAATCGCTTACAATAGGATAATGCTGACTTCCGTTGAATACTTCAATGCCGTGCATCAAGCCCTGTTTGTACGCTTCTTCGTGCTTGTCAGTGAAAACAAGCGGCGCGCCTTTTTCGATACCGCCGCTCTTCGGTGCTTCCCAGCCGGGATGATTCCAAAGGATAAACGCTCCTTGGTCAGCCGCCGTTTGCAGCATCTTTTTCCAGTCATCAACAACATCGTTAATCGGATTGTTGTCTTTTGTGAAGAGAACATTGAAATGACCGGGCGGCATTTCAAATTTTGTCACTTCTCCCGCGCGGACAAGAACCAGACCGCGTTTATCTGCTTCCGGTTTAGCAATTTCGTATGAAAGATTGTAATCATTCGCTTGCTTGTCGTTGAGTTGCCAGCGTCCTTTTTGACTGAAATTCGGGCGGTATTCAAAGTGGTCGGTAATCGCAATTGCGTCAAGTCCGTTGAGAACCGCTTCTTTGACGCGGTCAACGGGCATTACGGAACCGTCCGAAAATAAAGTATGAATGTGGAAATCGCCTTTGAGGACTTTGAATCCGTCGACATCAGGAATGGTGATTACACGGGGTTCCGCTTTCCCAAGCACAAACGGCATTTGAACCGTGTAGGTTTTAACTGCGGCGGATTCACTATTTGTTTGCGCAAATACGCTTTGATTGAGTACTCCCTGCGTTAAAGCGGCGGTGCCGAATAAGGCGGAAAATTTGAGAAAATCACGGCGGGTGTTCATAAAAACTCCTTGAGGAAATAAAGTGAAAATAAATGGAACGGCAACGAGTATACCTGTTTACCAGTCTAATTGCAAGTTTTACCGGCGATCCCAGGACCACCGGGTCAGTCCGCTAACAAGTTTGTCACAATTTGCCAGATTTTCCACAAAAGAGCGAATAGAGGTTTTTTTTCTTCGTATTATAATTATCGAGTATCCTTTTTCCCTTTTACCCGGAGGTACATAATGTCCGAAATTAAATCGTCCGCCCTTTCCCTTTTCGTCCACTGCCTCACTTCCGTTCCCGATCCCCGCTCCAAACGCGGCACTTATCATTCTTTTCACACAATTCTCGCCCTTGTTTTTTTAGGACTTCTCGGCAACGTTACCACTCTCGCCGAAATTGAACGCTGGACAAAACTCCACTTCACCCGACTCAAAGAGTTTCTGAGATTCAGGTATAAGAAGAAAAAAAGGCAGATACCTCACGCCATCACTTTCGCCCGCGTCCTTCGGGAACTCTCCC
>WRCR01000434.1 GCA_009783865.1 Planctomycetaceae bacterium
AAAAGCATCAATGTCAATAGTAATATAGACGAAATGACGCAATCTGTCAATAATCCGTTTGACGCTGCCGTTGAGGTCCGCTCTGATTTGCTGCGGAGTAATAACGGCATTGATCCTGTCGGGACATTCTTCGTACTCTTCGGCACTATAACTGCGGATGCCGACCTGTACCAGATTCGGGGTATATTCCAGAACCCGCCGCATTGCCGAAGCGTGAGAGTATTTCCCGCCGGTGAAGAAATCCCGCAAATCGGCATGAGCATCGAATTGCAGAACGCTCACGTTGTTGCCCGTCTGATGTCCGAAATGCCGGAGACAGTCGTCTGCGACTTTGACAATCGGCGGAGTAATACTGTGTTCGCCGCCGAGAAAAATCGGAAAGTGACCTTTGCCAAAAAAATTGTTATTATGCTCTTTCCTGCCTTTAACGGTTTCGTAAATTCGTTGAAATTCTTCTTCTGGTGTATCAGCAGGCGGAATCGGCGGCAGTGTTGCGATGCCGTGCTGCAAAACGCTGGCGTGTGTTTCTTCGTCAAAGTCCTCCATTTGGTCGGAGACCTTGAGAATAGCGGCGGGAGCATTAGCCGTGCCTTTCATAAAGCAGACGGTTCCTTCGTAGGGAACGGGAACTATCCAAAACGCCGCATCGTCTCGGTTTGATTCCGGCGGTAAATTAAAAAATGTCGATTGTAACATGGTAGAATTATCCGCTAACTGGAGGAGAATGTAAATATCTAAGATCCCTATTGAAATAAAAAAAGAATCAGTTAAAATCACACTAGAAATCTGTTGATATACAACCCGTCCCCCGCAGTACGACTATGGGCAAAATTGGAATCGGACTGAATCTTGAAGCCGTTAGAACATCGCACAAGTCCTTTGAATGGGGTGTGCAGTTTGCAGCCGACCTCGGCTATGAATACATCGAACCGATGGTCCACTGGGGACGCGAACTGTTGAGCGAAGCGCGGTATTTTCACAGCGTTAGTATGCTGGACGACCCGTTCCGGGTTAGGGACTCTGTCGAAAAACACGGTTTGAAACTTTCGGCGTTGTCTTCTCATTCGCAACTTTCCAAACCGGAAATTGCGGTAGAATATCTCAAGCAGGCATCCCGTTTTGCCAAAGAATGCGGCGCACCGGTCATCAATACTCACGAAGGACACAAACAGCCGTGGACTACAGAAGAAGAGGACTTCGTTCTCATTAAATACTCCGTAACTGAAGCCGAAAAAGTTGCTTCACGTCGGGGAATTAAAATCGGGTTGGAGATGCATCAAACATACTCGTTAATTCCCAAAAAGTATGACCGGATAATGAATCTGGTGAAGTCGGATTTCGTCGGTGCGAACTTCGATACCGGCAATGCTTATCTTGGCGGTGAAGACCCGATTGCGTGGCTGGACAGGATTAAACATCGTCTTGTTCACATGCACGCCAAGGATATTTCAGTTGAGCAATCCGATGCGGAACGCGGCAAAGTAATGGGAACGGCAGTCGGTTGCGCTTGCGGCGACGGCGTTATCGATTGGGCTGCCGTGATGTCGATTCTCAAAACGATTCCGCAGGACATCGTTTTGAGTGTGGAATGCGGGACGCTTGACCAAGCCGAGCGGAGTGTTGCTCACTTGCGTAAAGTACGAGACAAGTTAGCGTAGGGTTTTAATCCTACGCTGCCGATGGTTATTTTGAAAATGTTTTAGTATTATTTTAGGAGTTTATTTTATGAAAACGAAGGTTATAAGTTTAGGCAATTTGAGGGGGGGAAATGAATTAATAGCGTTTAGCGGGCGGTTCATCGAACCGCCGCGCGACGCTTCTACGAAGCGTCCGCTAAACTTAGCATTTACGCTTGTTGAACTTCTCGTGGTTATCGCCATTATCGGCGTTCTAATCGCCTTGCTCTTGCCTGCTGTTCAAGCCGCCCGTGAAGCCGCAAGGAGAATGACCTGTTCCAATCATTTGAAACAGTACGCGCTTGCCTTGCACAACTACCATGATACCTATCGTGCTTTCCCTGCCGGTCGCGGAGGACCAACTGCTCCTGAAGGTTCTGCCACAAATCCGGAAGCGGACTCCAATCATTGCTGGGGACCTCTTCTTTACGTTGCTCCCCAGATGGAACAGCAAGCGCGTTACGATGCATATAAGGCGGCTTGCGACAATACAGCAAGCGGATATGGAACGGCGGGGCAATGTCCTGCTCCTTTTCGCATTCAGGTAATCGATGTCTGTTTCCATCCCGGTCCGTCGGTCTATGTCTGTCCGACCGATCCCAATGGACGCAGTCCGGGTTATCCGACTGCAAACTGGGGAGAAGCCAGATATGCGGCGGCGGGAAAAAATTATATGACGTGCATCGGCGATTGGTCGCGGCACAACGGTAATGCCTCTCGTCATAATCATCAGGTTGCCAATGCCCGGCAGTACACCCGCGGAATGTTCGGTACCTTATGCTGGTTCGGCATTGAAGGTTGTCCAGATGGAACGAGCAACACGGCGTTTCTTTCCGAGCGATGCCAAGCACCAGGTCCTGATTCCACACTGCTTCGCGGTTCAGGGGTTTATGGTAATGCCAGTCCGTCCAGCACAAATCCCCGTGTTTGTTCTCTGGTACGAAATGGGAACGAGGTTGTTCCTCCAAGCGGCGGCGGAATTCCCAACCCGATGGCTGGAACATACGCCTTTGACGGGCGCGTTGCCGCAGGAGGATTTACGACTATTACGCCTCCGAATGACCCGATGTGTTTGAATAGTGCCAATTACGGTAACGGTATTGTTCCTCCGAACAGTTATCATTCCGGCGGTGTCAACTTGGCACTGGTCGATGCTTCTGTCCGGTTTATTTCTGACACAATTGATGTCGGCAACCAAGGAGTAGGGACAACCTTCGATGGTCCGTCTCCTTATGGAGTGTGGGGGGCATTAGGTTCAAAAAATGGAAGCGAATCGAAGGCACTGTAGTATAGTACCTCGGTATCCCGCTGACTATCCTAAAATAGCGGGTACGCTACCTCCTGTTTATACATTATTCAATCTAACAAAAGGATATTCACATGAAACACAAAAATGGTTTTACCTTGGTTGAACTTCTCGTAGTTATCGCCATTATCGGAGTTTTGATTGCCCTGCTTTTACCTGCGGTGCAGGCAGCCCGCGAAGCGGCAAGACGAATGACCTGTTCCAATCACTTGAAACAGTACGCCCTTGCCTTGCACAACTATCATGATGTCAACGTCAATGCTTTTCCTGCCGGGCGCGGGGGACCAACCACCCCAGAGGCAGCCAATAAAACTGCTGACACTGACCCGCATCATTGCTGGGGGGCTCTCTTGTATGTTGCCCCGTTCATGGAACAACAAGCACGCTTCGATGCGTATAAGTCGAATTGCGACAATACTGCCAGCGGATACGGACTGCCGGGCGAATGTCCGCCGCCATTTCGGCTGGAGGTAGTTAATGTATGTTTTTTCCCCGGTC
>WRCR01000435.1 GCA_009783865.1 Planctomycetaceae bacterium
CGCAGGGAACGGGAACGAAACGATTTTTTAGTAGTAGTTTTCATAGTATTGGTTCTTTGTTAGTTAAATAGGTGATAAAACAATCAGCAGAAATACCACATCCCTGCCTATTACATATATGCGGAAATTTCCAAATACGCGACAAAAAATCTGAAATTTTTTGAAAATTTTCAAAAATGTTTCGAGAACCGGCGATTGCACCGGCGGAGACCGCCCCTTTAATTCAATCGTAAATACGGTAAAATCGGGGAACCCGTTTCGTTGAAACGGGGCTAAACGATAATGAAATCCCCGTTTCTAGGGCTAAACAAGACAAACACAATGAAATACGAACCCGCTGTTATCGAACCCAAGTGGCAAAAATACTGGGAAGAAAATGGAACTTTCACCGTCCAATCTCGTATTGATGGAAACCAGCGCAAGAAATATGTCCTCGATATGTTTCCGTATCCCAGTGCCAATGGTCTGCACGTTGGACATCCCGAAGGATATACCGCTACCGACATCGTCTGTCGTTTTGAACGCATGCAGGGAACCGCAGTCCTGCACCCGATGGGCTGGGACTCTTTCGGATTGCCCGCAGAACAGCAGGCAAAGAAAACCGGTATTCCGCCGCGCACAATTACGGAAAAAAATATCGCTAACTTCCGCCGGCAGTTGAAGATGCTCGGTTTTTCCTACGACTGGACAAGAGAAGTTGCGACTACCGATACCGATTATTTCAAGTGGACGCAATGGATTTTCCTTCTGCTCTACAATACATGGTTCGACCCAGTGCAGCAAAAAGGGCGACCGATTAGCGAATTGCCGATTCCGCAAGATTTAGCCGGTACTCCGGCTACTGAAGCATACAGAGATGAACATCGTCTTGCGTATCAGATAGAAGCACCGGTTAACTGGTGTCCCGCTTTGGGAACGGTGTTAGCAAACGAGGAAGTGATTCAAGGACGCAGTGAGCGCGGCAATCACCCCGTTGTGCGCATGCCGCTGCGTCAATGGATGCTCCGCATTACTGCTTATGCTGACCGCCTAGAAAGCGATTTGGAACAACTCGATTGGTCGGACAGTGTTAAAGCATTGCAGCGAAACTGGATAGGACGCAGCACCGGCGCGGAGATTGATTTTTATGTCGGAGAGACGGCAGCAGATGACTATGAGCAATGGAAAACTGAACGGCAGAAAACCGGCTTTCCACGCAAACCGGAAGATTTTGCACATTTTGCTGCTATCTGCCGTCTGCCGTCTGCCGTCTTAAGAATCTACACTACCCGACCTGATACACTTTTCGGTGCAACTTATATGGTGATTGCGCCGGAACATCCGCTTGTTGAAAACCTGACAACACCGGAACGAAAAGAAGCCGTTGTAGAATACTGCCGCAGTGCCGCTTCAAAAAGCGATTTAGACAGAACGGAATTATCGAAAGAAAAGACCGGCGTTTTTACCGGTTCTTACGCCGTCAATCCGGCAACGGGACAGCCGATTCCGATTTGGATTGCCGACTATGTTTTGATTTCATACGGTACTGGTGCGATAATGGCGGTGCCGGGACATGATACACGGGACTATGAGTTTGCGAAACAATTCGGTTTGCCGATTGTAGAGGTTGTGCAACGAGCAATTGGTGATGGAAGTGACTCACGTGATGGTTGCGGGTATGGATACGGAGGTGGAAGCGGAGAAGGAAGTGGGGAAGGTTCGGGATTTGGTGGCGGTATTGAAGTTGCTTTCACTGGAGAGGGTTGGGCAATCAACTCCGATAAATACAACGGACTTTCAACTGTAGAGTTCAAAGAAAAGATAACAGCGGATTTATCGCAGATGGGAGTCGGTCGCAAGGCGGTCAACTATAAACTCCGCGATTGGCTTTTCAGCAGACAGCATTTTTGGGGCGAACCGTTTCCGCTTTTGCACGAAGTTGACGAAAACAATAATATGACCGGTCGCTGCATTGCGCTGGAGGAATCCGAGTTGCCGCTGGATATGCCAGCGGACTTGAAGTTTGATGCCGCGCATAATTCGCCGGAACCGCCGCTGGAACATGCACCGGACAGTTGGCTTTACGTTGAACGAAACGGAAAAAAATACAAGCGGGAAACCAACACGATGCCGCAATGGGCTGGTTCCTGTTGGTATTATCTGCGGTTCATTGACCCGAAAAATGGCGGGCAACTTGTTTCGCCGGAATTGGAAAAACAATGGATGCCCGTCGATTTATACGTTGGCGGAGCAGAACACGCTGTTTTGCATTTGCTTTACGCAAGATTTTGGCACAAAGTCCTGTTTGATTACGGCATCGTATCAACGCCGGAACCGTTTCAGAAACTCGTGAACCAAGGAATGATACTCGGTGAAACGGAATTCACCGGATTCATTCTGCCGAAGGAGAAAATTGTGGAATCGTCTTTCACGGATTATGAATCCGCTTTGAAAAAAGTTGCCGAAGGAGATGCCGCTTGGGTTTCCGTTTCCGAAATCAGTATAGACCGGGACGGATACGGTACATTGAAAAAAGACGGTACGAAACTGTTTTCTGTGAAATTATCCGTTAACAATGTCGGCAAGAACGGCGACAATTTTTTCCTGAAAGACGACGGCGTGCAGGATATACAGGTTGACAGCCGGGCTAACAAGATGTCGAAGAGCCGCGGCAATGTTGTCAATCCCGATGATGTTGTCGTGCAATACGGTGCGGATGCTCTTCGGCTTTACGAAATGTTCATGGGACCGCTGGAGTCGGTAAAGCCGTGGTCGATGGACGGTGTTCGCGGAGTGCGCAACTTTTTAGACCGCGTTTGGAAAATGATTGTCGATGTATCGGAAGAGGCGGCAGACGGCAGACGGCAGATGGCAGCAGAGGTACAAAACGTACCGTTATCGGTAGAGCAAAACCGGATGCTTCACAAGACAGTCAAGCAGGTGACGCTTGATATTCAAACGATGTCTTTCAATACGGCAATATCCCGCATGATGGAGTTTGTCAATTTCTTTTTGAAGCAAGAGGTGCGTCCGAAGCGAGCAATGGAAAAATTTGTTTTGATTCTTTCGCCGCTTGCTCCGCATATCTGTGAGGAGTTATGGCAACTTCTTGGTCACGGCGGGACGCTTGCCTACGAACCACTTCCGCAGTATGACGAAAGTGTGCTGCTGGAATCGCAGGTTGAAATTCCGATTTCGATTAACGGCAAACTGCGTTCAAAGATAACAGCGGCGGTTAATGCCGATGAACAAACGCTGGAAGTGGCGGCGTTGTCCGATGCCCGAATTGCGGAATTGACAGCGGGCAAAACGATAGTCAAGAAAATTATTGTGCCGGGTAAGATGATAAATCTCGTCGTGAAGTGATTTATTAAGGGTGTAGCCGCGATTTTAGGTAGCGATTTTGTTGATTTTGGCAAACCGGGCATTCTTACACAGCGTCCAGAAATCATCCCAACGTCCCGATTTCAATATCGACCGTAAGGTCAAAATC
>WRCR01000436.1 GCA_009783865.1 Planctomycetaceae bacterium
CAATCATTACCGCTTCTGCTTCAATGCCGCCGACTCACCAGCCGAGAACGCCCAGACCGTTAATCATTACCGTATGTGAATCGGTTCCGATAACACTGTCAGGGTAAAGCAGGTCTTCTGCAACCGGCGATTTGCTGCGTACGACTACATCGGCAAGATATTCGAGGTTGACTTGATGAATGATTCCCACTGACGGCGGGATTACTCGAAAGTTGCTCAACGAGTTCTGCGCCCAATTCAGCAGAGCGTATCTTTCGGCATTGCGCTGGAATTCGAGGGCAACGTTTTTCTGCAAGCAGTCCGCTGTGCTGTAATAGTCGGTTTGGACGGAGTGGTCAATCACAAGGTCAACGGGAATGAGCGGATTGATTTTGTTTGGGTCGCCGCCGAGACGCTGCATAGCGGAGCGCATCGCGGCAAGGTCAACAACAGCGGGAACGCCGGTGAAGTCCTGCAAAATGACGCGGGCGGGCTTGAACGGTATTTCGACGGGAGCGTCCGCTGAAGCATCCGGTTTATGGGCGGCAAGATTTTTAACGTCTTGCTCCGTGATTTGATAGTTGTCGCAGTTCCGCAAGACGGATTCCAGCAGAACACGGATTGAAAACGGCATCGCATCAATGTCGATTCCAAGCGAAGCGAGAGAATAATAGTTATACGTCTTACCGGCAGCGGTTAATGTTTGTAAAGAATTCATCGGATATGTAATTCAGTAATTCGGATAGAAAGAGGGAAAACACTTCTTACTGAATTATACCCGAAATCTTGAATCTCGGTACTCCGGCTCAATATCGGAAAAAATCAGAGCGGCGTTGCGCAGGTAACGCTAAAATTGCCCTATTCCATTTCCCGCTAGGAAATGGTAGAATACAGTCATGTAAAAGAAAAAACCTGATAAAAAACCAGTTGCGCCTTTACTGCTGCCGCTCAAGAGCGATTTTGTCTTCAAATTAGTGTTCGGAGACCAACGCCGGATTAAGTTGCTGACGAAGTTCTTGCAGGCAGTACTGGACATACCCGCCGAAGAATACAAAAGGGTCAACGTTATCGACCCGAATGTGAAAAAAGAATACCGTAAAGACAAAGCCGGTATCCTTGATGTGAAGATTAGTACGAAGTCAGGCAAGGTAATTGACGTTGAGATTCAAGTCGAGCCGGAGATTCCGCTGATAGAACGGATTGTGTTTTATCAGGGGAAAATGGTTACGGAGCAAATCGGAGAAGGCGAGGACTACGGTGTTATCAAGCAGGTAATAACTATCGTCATCACGGATTTCATTATGATACAGAATAGTGCGGCATATCATCACACGTTCAGGTATTATGATGCCCAGCACAGGGTAGAGTTGACGGACTTGAAGGAGATTCATACGCTTGAATTGCCGAAGTTACCGAAAAAGAGTGATACAACTGAATTGTTTGATTGGCTGATGCTGATTAGGGCAAAAAACAGAGAGGAGTACGATATGATAGCGAAAAAGAAGCCGGTGTTTGAGGAAGTTGTTGCTGTCGTAAAACAGTTGTCTGCCGATGAGCAAGCGAGGATGGAATACGACAAGCACGATATGTGGCGTATGGACTACGCCGCAACGATGCGAAACGCAACCCGAAAAGGAATAGAAAAAGGAAGAGCCGAAGGTAAAATTGAAGGTAAAATTGAAGGTAAAATTGAAGGTAAAATCGAAGGTAAAATAGAAACTGCCCGCAATATGAAAGCGAAGGGATATTCCATCGCCGATATTATCGATATTACCGAACTGCCCGAAGAGGAAATCAAGCAGTTATAGGCAAAGAACAGAGAGGAGTACGATATGATAGCGAAAAAGAAGCCGGTATTTGAGGAAGTCAAACAAGTATAGAAAAAACGTCAACGCTGCGTAGGATTTGAAATCCTTGCTAATTATTACTAATTTGCCTTTAACAACGAGGGGGCTTCGCCGGAAAGGAATTTATTAACCGTTCCCCGCGCCTTGTCTTTTGTGCTGTAATCAGGATACACAACTTCGTCAGCATAACCATGCTTTGCCAGAATTCGGGCGCAGGCAAGCCGGATTTGAGCGGCACGGTCGAGTGCCGTCGTTAATATCCGCTGCGATTCCAACGGAGCATGAAAGCCCGCCCCGTTTGACGAGGCAACGAAATCCCAGTGCATCTGCGCATAACGCAAATCATCCCGCACCGTTGTCAACTCTTCATCCTTCGCCCCCGCTTGCATACAGGCGGCAATGTCAAAATGCGCCTTGACTAATGCCGATTTACCGCGGGCAAGCACTTCTTTGTACTTATCCTGAATCGTTATCACCTGCTTGACCGCATCCGCTTCACTCCAGCGGTGACAAACCGAGCAAGTATTCGAAACATCCGACAAGGGGCTTCGGATATGATGGTCGGAAAATTTCTCCGCTCCTTCAGTCCTGTAAGGCAGGTGACAATCAGCGCAGGAAACGTTCCGCGCATAATGCGTGCTGGTTGTGAACAATTCATAATCAGGATGCCGCGTCTTAATCATGCGAACTTTGCTAATCGGGTGTGTCCAATCTGAAACCTGCGTCTCTTTGTAATACTCCTCGATATTTTCAGCCAGCAAACCCTTGCCCAAGGAAAGGTCACGAGACCCGTTTGGTCAGCAAAATGGTAAGTCGAATGACATTGACCGCATACCGCGCTGCGCCGTTCTTGAAGCGGCAGGTCGTTCATGTTTTTCCCAAGACCTTGAAAACCTTCCAAAACGGCGGGACGCAATGAACGCAATGCTAATGTTTCAGTATCGTGACAGTCATAACATGAAATCGGATGAGTAATCTGATATTTTAATTCAAATAATTTTTTCTTGCTGAAATTTTCGACACCCATTTCGTTGATTAAACGGGGAACATCCGGGCTTTTGCAATGCCAGCAGGTTGCAGCAGTCGCTTCCCCGACGCGTTCCGATTCAAGAACGTCCGTAAGGGAATACCAGTGTCCGCGTCCTTGATTGTACTCTTTACTAAAACCATAACCGGCAAACAGCACAACGTATTCCGGTGCGGCTTTAAGGTAGTCACGGTATGCACTTCCGCCGTGTTTGGAACGAAACGACGTGTCCTGCGTCCGCTTCCATGATTCATATTGACGCGGAAAACTGCGTCCCCACGCTGCGGCATCCATCTCCTCCGGCTTGATGTCGAAAAGCATGTTTCGCTTGACGGACTCCGTCCGGCGTTCATTTACCGAGACAATCATCATACCGAGAATAAAAGTTCCAAAGAGAACCGCAAAGAAAAACAGGTATCCGAGCCAAGGAAAGGGCAGACGTTCCTGCGATGATGGAGTTGTGTTTGTCATGTCTTATTACGGGGAAAAAGTTAATTAAGGTTATTCCGAATTTGTATCTTTGTCAAACGGGCAAGGAAGTTGTTTAACAGACGGCAATGCCGGGCGGGAAACACCCGGCGAAGCAGAAAGCGA
>WRCR01000437.1 GCA_009783865.1 Planctomycetaceae bacterium
AACTGTTATTCAGACTTTCGTTGGCTCGACACCTATACGACCGACAACAAAGGACGGATTTTCAACATTACTGACTTCATCAAATGTTTCGAGGAAACCTTCGATGCAATCGGATACACCGGCGATGCCAAAAACATCGGACGTGCCGGTCTGGTGCGTTTGCAAAGTATTGTGAATCTGTTCGATAATTATTATTCCATTCCGATTGAAGATTTACTGACGAGACCGACCGTCATTGAATTGGCTGCCATAGAGAACAGCGACCAGAAAGCGTTGATTATTTCACTGTTGCTGCTTTCAATTTTAGCATACGTGAACAACAATTATGTCGGCGAAGGCGGTTTGCGCAACGTTATTCTTTTGGAAGAAGCACACGTTTTACTCGATGCCGATGCCAACAAGGGTGAAGGCGAAGCCAATCCCAGTGCCATCGCTCAAGGATTGGTCAAGCGAATGCTTGCCGAAATCCGTTCATACGGTGTCGGAATCGTTATTGCCGACCAGTCGCCGCGCAAGGTAACAACTGACGTAGTTGCGTTGACCGACATTAAACTCGCTTTCCGGTTAGTGGAAGCAAACGATAAACAGATACTTGCTGACAGTGCCAATATGAATGAAACGCAAACTTCACGGCTTGCAAAATTGAAGCCCGGTGAAGCGTTTTTGTTCTTCGGCAAACTTGACGAACCGGAGGAAATAAAGACCGAGGATTACCGGCTGGCGAACAACATCAATATTACGTTATCCGATGAGGGTATTAAGTCGCTCACGACTTACTGGAACGACCGCAAGGATAAACTTCGTCCGTATCCCGAATGTTCCTATTGCCGATGTTGTGCCGGTGGTTGCGATTACAACAAACGAATTTTAGGACGTGAAATCGCTCGGCGGATATTCGTTAAAAACTTTAAACCGGATAGTGCGGATTCGCAAGCGGTCAAAGACGTGTTCAGACAGATAACGCCGCTCATCAAACAGGAACTGAACGACGAACTGTTTGACCAACATTTGCTTGCCTGCGTCGAACTTCACTTATTACGCAGGATCCGATACGGAACGAAAATACAAATTGCTGACGCAACCATTCAGACAACATTGTCTAATATCAGAGGTGACGTATAATGAGCAAAGATTATACATACGATGATTATTTAGAAAGTGGTGAAGTCAGTCCCCCGCCCGAAATCGCACCCGTTGAAGTTACACCGGAGAATGAATATACAGGCGGGGAGTACCAAAATCTCGATTCTGATTCTCAATATAGCAAAAGTATTGCAAAAGAAGATGTCGGTGTGGACCTGAACGACGGAGACGGCAACGTTACTAGCAAAGCATCGAAAGAGTTGATGAAGGATGAGGTTGGCGAGGACTTGAATGATTCACAACGGAGGGATGCGGCACTGGAAAATTTTCAAGAGGATAAGTGGAGTGATTTGCCGCTGGAGGAGCAAAAGCAATCCATGACGAAACTTGCCGACTACGTTGCGGCGGATACCGGCAACAAAAATCCGCCTGAAGTCGTTTTTCGTGATGATATGAACTACGGTGAGTACGGCGGTTATAATCCCGGAACCAACACAATCGAAATCAACCAGAATATGTTGGACGATTCAGCGGAAGCCGCCGATACGATTACCCATGAAATGTGGCACGCCCACCAACAACAATGTGCTGAAGACCCGTCAAACGAACGAAGTCAAGAGTATCAAGAGGCGTTCGATAATTACATCAGCCCGGAATACGACTTTGAGGGTTATGAAAACCAAATGGTCGAAGCCGAGGCAAGAGAATATGCTCAAGGTTTCAAAGACAGATTAAACGAAATGCAAGGAGTATAACAATGGAAACAATAAAGAACTATTTAATAAGTGTGCGTAATCAGAAACCGGAAGTAGTTGCAAAGATAACGCAACCGCTGGAACGGCACGATGACATACGTCTCGAACTCGAACAATGGATAGAGAAACAGAAATATTCGCAGGATAATCCTCTGACGGTTGAGGGTTACACGGCGGAGGCGATTGCCAAACTTGCTCCGTTCATGGATGGAGTCGGCGTTTATAATTTCATGGTAACACTTCGGGAGCGTCCCGATAACGCAAAACGTATCATTGCGGAAGGTTTTCCGCGAAAGTAGAGAAGTATAATGGCAAAAGACATTGTAGTGTGCAGCGATGCAGCAGCGGATGTCGGTGGTAACGCAGGAGGCACTTCGGATTTCGGCGGCGACCTTGCGGATGATAAAGGCATCGATTTGAATGCCGAAGTACAAAAAGAACAAGACATATCAGATTCGACCGGCTCTATCAAAAGTGTAAAAGGTGTGTTTGCAGGAACTATGGCGATGTTTGCAGCGGCTTTTACTCCGCTTGCGCCATTAGATCAACAGCCGAATGAGGGCAAGCCATTGGATGTCCCCGCTGGCATTGGCGCATCTATTGAAGAAGGCGACCCAGCACCTGACAACAGAGGAATTGAGGAGCAGGTACCACGCAAACCGGAGACAGAACAACTCCCGCCAAATAAGCCGCCTAATTATGTGGGGCAAACGCTTGAGCAGGTTGCTGAACAAACTGTTGAGCAACAAGGTTATAGTATCGTTTCGCCGGAAACACAGGATACAGATACATATTCAAATGACAAAGACGAACAATAACAGACGAAAACATACGTGACTCGAGGAGAACTGATATGGCAATTTTCGGCAAAAATCCTAATGAAACCGCTTTTGCAGGTGGAGCAAAGCACTGGGCTGAAGTTATCAGAAACTCCGGTCCAGGCGATATTCTCATCTGGCGGCAGCCGGAAGAGGACTTCAATACTAATTCTACTCTCATTGTTCTGCCCGGCGAAGAAGCAATCTTCATCAAGGGCGGAGTCATCGAGCAGGTGTTTGATAACGGCACGTATAAACTTTCGACCGAGAACTATCCTTTTATCAGCCGTTTGCGCAATGTCTTCACCGGCGGAATCAGCACGTTCAACTGCGTGGTATATTTCGTCCGTAAATCGCACAGCATGGAAGTATTGTGGGGAACTTCCTCGCCGATTCAAGTGCGGGATAAATTACTCGGCATTGCCACCAAACTCCGTGCAAGGGGAGCGTACAAGATTCAGGTTGGCAATCCGCAAAAATTCCTGACTAAACTCGTTGGAAACAACATCAACGTTGTGAGACAGCAGGAATTACTCGACAATTACTTCGCCAACGAATTTCAAAACACGATAAAAGCAAGCATAACCCGTGCCCTCAATGAAACAGAGACCGAACTTCTTGGAATCGAATCACGAATTGATGAATTTGCGGAAAACGTGCAGCCGTTCCTCTGTGAAGTATTCGAGGATTACGGTTTGAAAATGATTAAATTTTCGATTGCCGCACTCGATATAGATGACGATGAATTGCGCCGCCGTTATGATGAAATCGGTATGGACGCTATCGCA
>WRCR01000438.1 GCA_009783865.1 Planctomycetaceae bacterium
CGGTTCCGTCTTCGCTGATGAGGTCATCGAATTCGCGAAGCAATCCGTCTTGGACTGCCTGACGGACAAGATGTCCGCGTGTTGCGGAGATTTCACCGGCACGTTCGCCCAAACTGTCGGCAGCCCGCTTTGCCAAGGCGGGGAGATATTCGCTGGCTATTTCGATAATACGAGGGGTATAAACCTTGACTTGCATTTCTGACAACTCCTTTTTGTCAATTGTTTTAACAACTGCGATGAAATTCTACTTCAAAAATTTGGGGGATAGATTTGAAAACTCTCCTATCCGTTTTATCGTTTATCGGCACAGTATTGCCGAAAATATAACAATTTTTCCGATTATTCCGATTTTTGGGAAGATTCCGCTTTGATTGGCGAGTAACATTGGCAGACACCACCGGTATAATCAAATACGGAACCGGAGCAAATAACAAGAAAAACCGGTTTAATCTGTAAAACCGTTAAAATTACTCAAGATTGCTGCCTGTCCCGCCGAAAACAAGGACGTAGAACCCCTACAACCGGAATAATCGGCAGAAAATTACGAAGTTTCGGCAATTTAGACAAATTCGAATTAAACATACGCTTTGTTTTGTAGTAACTGTTTCCCTTGACAAGATGGCAATAATGAGGAAAAAAATGAAATCAGTCCTGTCAGTACTCAGCAAATATCCCGTTTTTGCGTCAGCACTCGTTTTAGGACTTTCAAGCGGTCTAGCCGGGTTTGCGCTCGCGGAAAGCGAAACACCGGTAAATCCCAAGCCGGATACCCCCAAGACCGAAATTCAGGCAAAGGTTCAAAAAGAAGCCCCGCCGGTGTCGATTTTCGATAAACTTGTAGCGGAATACGAAGAAAAACAAAATGCACCGCCGGTGAAAAAGCAAGAGACGCCCGTGAAAAAGAGCGGCGGCAGTATCATCGACAGAGCGCAAGCCGAACTCGCGGAAGAAACAAGTAGAACCGGCAAAAAAGACACCGGTGCTGCCGCCGTCAAAGACAGCCCTTCAAAGGATTCTGCAAAAGACACGGAAAAAAGTCCGGTCAAGATAGCGGACAATTCGGCGGAGAAGGCGGCGGAAAAGAAAATTGACAGTTTAATTCCGGTGGATTCGTTTTGGTCAGTTGTGAAACCGAATGAAGCCCCTGTGGAGAAAATCGCAGAGAAACAATCCTCGGAAAATAAGCCGGAAACAAAATCAGAACAAACGGCAGCACCGGCAGTTCCGAAAGAAACGGAGCAAAAGGAAGTTGTTCAGGAAGTTCCCGTTAACGCTTCTGTTTGGGACGCTGTTCCAACGAGCATTTCACTGGACGGAACAACGTTTGCCGGAGCAAAGTCAGACATAAAATCAGACGTAAAAACGGCAGAGGAAACAATTACCGAACCGGTAAAGATTGCCGTCAGAATTGAAGCGGTTAATTCGGCACAGAAGGAATCTGTTGCCGATTCGGAAAAACCCGCTGAAAAACCGGCGGAAGAAGAAGCAAAGGATACGGCGGAAAAGCCCGCCGAAGAAATGGCAAAAGACGAAACCGTTGCTGAAACGGAGGAAGCCGTAAAAGAACCGGCAGAAGAATCAGCGAAAGAGATGGCGAAGGAAGAAACCGCTATTGAAACGAAAGAATCAGTAAAAGGACCCGTAGCGGAAGAAGCCGCCGAAGTTGCCAAAGAAGAATCTAAACCGGCGGAACAGAAATCCGGCGAGGCAAAAGAAGACGAGACAAAAGAAAAAGCGAAGAAGGATGCCAAGGATAGAGTAAAAACAGAGTCAGAAAAATCAGAAACAGCGTCTGTCGAAGAAAAGAAAGAGACCGCTCCAAAAAAATCTGACGCTGGAAAATCTGACACAGAAAAATCTGAAAAGGAAGTTTCCAAGGATGACTCCAAAACGGAAAAAGACAAGGCAGAAAGCAAGACCAATGATAAGAAGAGTCATGCTTTTTCCGGCAGCATTCCGAAGACCGCTGATATGCTCAAGGACTTAACGGACAAGAATCTTGCCGAGAAACAGGAACTTGACGGGATTGCAGAAACTTCGGTTAATAAAGAGCCACAGCGGCTTCCGGAACTGACAAATCCAGATTTCGATGATGATATTGATGACACAACGGTGCGGCATAGTTTGATTGACGGCAGCAAAGTCGGCGATCCTCATGCGAAGGATAAAATTAAACTGATGTACGACGAAATTATCAACGGTTTGAAGTCCCGCAATATGCACGGCAAATACGAAATGTGGAAAAACTATGCCCGCTCGACACTCCGCAGCACTACCGGCTTGAATACCGGAAGTGAAGTTGACGGACGCTGCCGCCTCTCGTGGTACACACAACTTTACAGTGAGCCGATATTTTCAGTGTTTGCAGCAGAGGAATTTTCGCGGCAACTGCATCACGGATTAAGCGGCAACCATCGCCAGTTGGCGGAAGTTATGTCAATGATTCGCAAGAAACTCGATGTACCTGGACGCAATGATACCGGTATCCGTTTCCCGAAATGCGAGACACCATTTGACGCAATCAACGAGGTAAAGCGGTGTCTGCTGGAAGCGCAAATGGCACACGCAAGAGCGATGTCAACTATCAGTGCTAACGACCAAAAAACACTGGCAACGGATTTATATTCGACATTCAGCGGTCCCGGTGTTGTCAACGGACATACTATTCCGAACAGAACTTACGGGCGCAAACTTGTAAATATCCTCGAAACGATGGATAAGTCGGCGATGCATGCTGCGGCAGATGCTCTAATGCCGCTAACAAACAAGGCGCTTCTTGCGCTGCTTGACGAATTGCCGGAAGATGCATTTCCAACCGTCCATATTAACGGGCAACAAGTTCAACGGATTGTAACTTCTGCTGGCGACATCATTATCGGCGGGCGCGGCAATAACGTTTACGACCTCGATTCACCGGACATGAAAAATGTTGTTTGCGTGATTGATTTAGGCGGAAATGATTTGTACCGCGACGGCACCTGCAATCTGGACAGGCCGATACTTGTAATCATTGACCTTCACGGCAATGACATTTACACAGGAACCAAGCCGGGGATTCAGGGCGGCTCAATTCTTGGTGTTTCACTTTTAATTGATTGCGAAGGAAATGACACTTACACTGCCGGTGATGTTGCGCAGGGTTCGAGCATAGGCGGTATCGGTATTCTGCTCGATTATGCCGGCGATGATTCCTACAAAGCGTTGAAGCGGGCACAAGGGCACGCTCTTTGCGGTGTCGGAGTTCTCTGTGATTATGCCGGAAATGATAAATACCGTGCATCGCTTTGGGCACAGGGTTTCGGCGCGCCCGGCGGTTTCGGCGTTTTGAACGATGTCAGCGGCAAAGACCATTATTTCTGCGGCGGTATCTATTACGACTCCTATCCCGAACATCCGGGCTATGACGGC
>WRCR01000439.1 GCA_009783865.1 Planctomycetaceae bacterium
GACCGAAAGAGCAGCTGCATGCCGGGCATCACTGGTTCGAAAGGCGTTCAGACAGCAGGAAGTTCCGGCGGGTGTACATCGATGTGAATTATTGGAAGACGTATGTTCACGCGGCGTTTGATTTAATGCCTTCTGAGAAAGGGAGTATATCGCTTTGGGGCAGGAACGGCGAGCGGCATCGGATGTTCAGCGAGCATATAACGGCGGAGAAGGTTTTGCTTGTAGAGGCACATGGGCGCAAGGTGTATGAATGGCAAACGCTGCCGGGCAGGTACGATAACCACTTGCTTGACTGCATGGTCGGCTGCGCTGTAGGTGCGTCGGTATGCGGGATAAGGACCGAACATGAGAAGAAAAAAGAAAAAGGATTCAGCGGCTGGCAATGAGAAGCTGGACTTCGTCCGGCAGCGCATTGTGCAGTTGCGGCAGTTTTTACTGTCGAATAACCAGACGCTGAGCGTGTCGCATGACGGCATGAGCACAACGTTTGACCGCAAGGGCGCGCTTGAAGAACTTGCGGAGATGGAACGGCAGGAGAAGGTATTGACGCAGGGAAGCGGCTGGATTCGGAATATTGATATGAGCGGAAGTTGTTAATATGTTCAATGGAATTTACAACTGGTTGAAGTCTAAACTCGGCTATGATGCGGTGGCAAGTACTCACAGCCGCCGGATGCGTCCGCTGTCTACACTTTCGGAGGACAAGGAGTTGCGTCCCGATCAGCGGCAGTATCTTTTATCGCAGAGCCGGGACCTGCTTCGGAATTTTGTGTTAGCAGGATTTGTGGTCCGCAAGCACAATCAGTCGGTGGCGAAGGTTGCGTTTGAGGCGATCTGCAAGCCGGAGCGTGATGCTTCGCCGGAGCGCAGACGTGAAATTGATGACTTCAATGTCGCGCTTGAAAATAAAATTAAGTGGTGGTCGAAACGTCATAACTGCGATATAGCGCAGCGGCATTGTTTAGAGGAGATTCTTTGTCTGGCGGAGACGCATCGTATTATTGACGGGGACTGCGGGATTCTGAAGGTGAAGGGCGGGAAACTCCAACTAATTGAGGGGGATTGCATCCGCAATCCGATATCGGCGGAGTGGTCGGGGAATATTCCGCAGTACCCCGATTATGAATGGGTGCATGGCGTTAAGGTCGGGCGCACCGGCAGAGCGTTCAGGTACGCTCTTAACCGGCGGATGCCGCAAGGCGGATTTGAGTTCGAGCGGGAAATATCCGCCGAAAATTTATATTTAACGGGATATTTTACCCGCTCGGACCAAGTGCGCGGTGTGTCGAAACTTGCACCGGCGATAACGTATTTCAGCCACTTGTACGAGGGCATTGATTATGCTCTTGCAAAGGCAAAGTTGTCGCAGTTGCTGGGTATCTTCACGACGCATGGAAACGACGACGCGTTCACCAGCAAAGATGGTGTTGCTTTGTCAGAGGCGGAGGAAGTCCATCGGGAGTTGATGACTAAGCTTGGTCCCGGCACGGCGCATGTCGCTGGGCGGACGGGCGATACTTTGGAGATGGTTGCGGCGAACACGCCATCAGGCGAGTTCCAGAATTTCTGCACGATGGTTATACGCATGGTACTTTCGGCGGTCGATATACCATACGCGTTTTTTGATGCCAGCGTTGCGAATTTTTATGGAAACAAGTTTGCCGTGAGTGATTATATTGAGTCCTGCCGCCGGAAGCAGACGGACTTGATAGAGATGCTTGACGAGATAACGGACTGGCTTCTGCGGGAATGGGTTGCGGACGGCGAGTTGGAGTTGCCGCGCGGCTATACGGTTGATGACGTGAGGTACGAATGGATAGGAGCGACGCTGCCGAAGTGGATGCTGATAGACAAGGTGAAGGAACATCTGACGGCGGTTGCCTGCGGATTTGAATCGCCGAACACAATCGCAAAGTCATACGGCGGCAATGTATGGCGCAACCTTGAAGACATGCAGGAAGTGTTTGCATACGCAAAGGAACTCGGTTTGAACCTTGCGATAGACCAGAATAACGGCTTTACACAGATAGGAGCGTGAGATGAGCGGACCGGTATTTTTATCAAACGGAATAATTAAGCTCGGTGAGTCGGAAGGCATCGCGCCGGAGAAGACGAAGTATCCTGTAAAGGTGACTCTTTTATCAGGAGAGAAGATAAATAATCATTGGCTTGGCCACTGGGAGAGCGGCGACTTTATAATCGAACTGTCGTCGGCAACTTTTAACGAAACGGTGATTGCAAATTACAATCACAACCCGGAAGAGATAATCGGCATCGGACGCAACATACGCATTGAAGGCAATGCGCTGGTCTGCGATGGTGAAATAATTCCGTATCGTCCGAAAGACCGTGCAGAAGAAATCGTTTATCGTGCGAAGAACGGAACGCCGTTTGAAGCAAGTATCGAATTCACCGAAACACCGGAGTCGTGTTTGATGGTTAACAAAGGAGACAGCGTACTCGTTGATGGACGGGAATGGTCCGGTCCTATCAATGTTTATCGTAATGTGCAAGTTCGTGCGTTTGCAATCTGCCCGCTGGGCTGTGATTCGGGGACGCACGCGGCTTTTTTATCAACCCAAAGAAAGAAGGAGAATGAAATGCCTGTTAAAACAGACGCAAAAAAGGCGGAGCAGTCCGCTAAAACATCAGCAGCACCCGGGAAACTTTCGGAAGGCGAAAGCGGCGGGGACGGGAGCAAGTATCCCGAACTTGACGAACTGCAAAGCATGTTCGGCGACGAGTTGGGAGTGACTCTTTTCAAAGACGGCGTGGCGCTTGAGGAAGCGAAAAAGGTTTTTGAGTTCAACGAGAAGTACGGCATCGTTCCGAAGCCGGACACGTCTACCGACGAAGAACTTAGCGCAGACCCGCCTGCTGACGAAAACAAGGCAGAGCCGAAAGAAGACACTGCCGGTTTGAAAGCGGAGGTTGCAAAACTCGCAGCGGAGAATTCAAAGTTGCACGGAGAGTTTGCGAAACTTTCGGCGGCATTGACCGCGAAGGCAGAGCCCGACGGTGTCGGTCAGACCTTCAGTCAGACCAAGCCGGAAGAGAAGGAAAAGACCTACGCCGAAATCACGGCGGAACGTCTGTCAGCGATGGCGGGCAGGAAGTAAGACGGCAGACGGCAGTTTGCAGTTTAATCAATTTTAACAACAGTATGAAAGGACAATTATTATGTACGCTAATTTACAGGACGCATTGCAGTTCAGGAACGTGCCGGGTGCCAGCAGCATCATCGACGAGGTGTTAAACGTCTGCCCCGAATTCACAGGGATTGACACTTACAACGGCGGACGGAATGTGCCGCTTGACTATGGGACGGAACCGCATGACACGATGGAAACAATGTTCATGACGAGTATTCCTACCGTGAATCCGTACCGGAATATCAAC
>WRCR01000440.1 GCA_009783865.1 Planctomycetaceae bacterium
AGCCGAGAAAGCGACTGCAACGCCTTAATGTGTTCTGAACGGGCAGAGGAAAACAAAATATCCGTATGCAGATATGCAAGGATGGCTTCCTTTGTCTTTCCCGACTTTTCATAAGTGGAACCGAGTGCGTTAAATATCATCGCTTGAAATTCGGAATCCTCGGCAATCGATTCCCGTCCGATGCGTTCAAGTTCTTTTGCCGCCTCTTCATATTTTTTCTCACCGGCTAAACATAGTGTCAGACCGATTTTTGCAATGTTTTTGACACGTTCAATTTCTTCCTCTTTGTTGTCGGAACCAATCACGGACTCAAAATTCTTGCGGGCATCGTCAATTTTTCCTTCGGCAACTTCTGCCCAGCCGAGAGAAACTTTTGCTTTCAAACTATATTCGGGCCACGGTGCTTTGGCAAGAACTTCGTAGGACTTTTTCGCCAATTCGAATTTCTCCTGTGCTACCATCACGTCTCCGTAAACTTCGCAAACCTCGAAAAAGTGATAACTGTTTTTCTGATTCTTAATGAAATCCGATAGCACTTTACCGGCATCATCAGCAGAACCGCCGCCAGAAAGAAAAAGACCGGCTTTTGCCGCCGCCGTAAAATAATCGTAGTCGGATTTCATATCAGGACTTAAGGTCTTAACATCAATTTTCGACAACGCTTCAAGTGCTTCGCCCATTTTACTGTCCTCGACATTGCTGCGGGCAGTTTTGAGTGACGACGGTTCACCGTCAAACTCTATTGAACGAATGATGTTTGCCGCAATTTCCTGTTTTTTGCCGCTGACATCAACCGTTACCTTTTCTGAATTGATACCGAGTATCTTGCCGTTGACGGTTCTGCCTTTACCTTCTTTCATGTAAATGCGGTCGGCATTCACCGCCGATACGAAAATTAAAAACGACGCAGCAAACGACACCGCAAAAAATGCTGTGAAGCTGTATGATTGAATTCGCATTGAAAACTCCAAGTGTAAGTATAAGTTAAATTGTTTATCTGCGATTAAACATCAATGTTTTTTCTTTTTTCGGGTTACAAGAAAGATAACGACCGGTATCGCAATACCTACTACCCCGATTGCGAGATAAATGGTTGCGTCCGTACCTTCGTCTTTTTTCTTTTTTGCCCCTTTTTTCTTTCCTGCCTTCTCGACGACTTCGTCGTCGGGAATTTCCGCCGCTGCGACAGTATCGGTTTTTACCCCCGTCTCCGTTTGTTTTTCCGCTTCTGCCTGCTGTTCACCTATTCTGGCAAACAGACCCTTCAGACCGCCGACTGGACCTTTTTCTCTCGCTCTTTCAAGTTGTTTATACATCGAATCGAAGAGCGGATACCAATCCTGTCCGCCGAGTTGAGGACGCATCTGAATCAGCGTAATGAGGTCGCGTTCGGCAGTATCCAAGTACTTCGCCTTCTTTTCTTTGTCTTTCTCACTGCGCCCTAACTCTATGAAACAGCGGAATTTACTCAAATACGCCTCGTAATAAAAAGGGGCGAACTTGTCGATATTGGTGGAAGTACGTTTGATGAGACCGTTCCAACCCCAAACCTTTTCGTGCGGAATACCGGTAACTGCCCGGCTGAGATTCTTCTTATCTTCCTCGGTCTTTGCTTTGGTACCCCATTGTTCCAGATTCTTTGCCGCCTCAATCTGCAAATCGATACGGTTTTCGGAATCCTCAAGAACGGTTTTAAGATATCTCATTGCCGGCTCATACATGCCGATGCTGCGCAGGGACTCCGCCAACCGAATGTTAATAGTGCCGGCTGCCTTTTCGGGAGCCCAACTTTTTCTTTCAGCAGGGCTTTCTTCTTTGGCACTATCTTCTTCTTTGGGTTTGTCTCCTTCCTTGGCTGCGGTTTCTTCCTCTTCTTCCTCTTCAGTGTCGGCTGCGATTCGTTTCAAAATGTCAACATACGTTTGAGCGGCGGCTCTATAATATCCATGTGCTTCTTCGGGAACGTTCTTGTCGGTTGTCATACCGCTTCCCAACCGATAAAAGGTATCGGCAACCCAGTAGAGCGATTGGAAAGTATTGGAATCGCCGCGCTCTTTAATTCTCTCAAGGAACGACTTAAATCCCTCCGCAACCTTTTTCGCTTCTTCATCTTTACCGGCGGTCATCAATTCTTTCAACCGGTCTTCCAGTTGCCGACCAAGCGCAACGTATATCATAGTCAACCGCTGTTCTTCGGCGGCACCTTCGCCTTCTTTCGCTTGTTCCTTTATAACACGTTCAAGTTCGTTCATTGTTTTTTCGGCTTCTTCCAACTTGGCGATGCCGACGTATGCACGAAGTTCACACATCAGCGCACCGAGTTGCAGTGCCTTTAATATCTCAATCGGAACAGTTGCCGGCGGATTCGCAAGCAATGTCAGCGGACCTGCCTGCGGACTCTTCAGCCAGTTAATTGCTTCCTCGGATTGCCCGGCATTCGTATAGATTTGAGCCAATGCCGAAGCACTCTGAACGCAGGAAGCATCGGGCTTAATCTTACCGCTCTTGATTAAATCGACTTTACCTTTCAAGCCGGTCTCCAGATATTTTTTCGTATCGGCAAGCAGTGCTTCCAATTCCTTTGCTTCCGGCTTTTCGTCCGAACCTTCCGGCAATTTATTCAGCATTGCATAGCGGGTCCAGAGCGATTGTCCGATTTTCAATTCCGCTGAAACACGCTGCGGAGTTCCTTCCACGGTTTCAGCAAGAAGTTTCTTTGCCGCTTCAATATCACCGTTGTCGATAGCCGTCTCGATTTGCAGAAGTTGTATTTCGCCGGTAATTTCCGGCTGCCCTTCCCAGCGTTTCAAAATGAAGTTGCACAGATTATCAAGCCGGGCTGCAACAGCAGACGGGTCATGACCGGCAACTTTATCTTCAACGAATACCTGACGGTACAGCCGGACTGCCTGAACAGCGGTCTTGTCGGAATTGGGAAAATTGGAATGATGCTGCACAAGATAATCCGCCAGAAGAGCGGCTTCGAGTATCTTTCCCTGAAACCAATACACGCTGACAAGTTGCTGCCGAAGAGCGTTGATGTCCGTTTGCGGCGTATCGTCTTCCCGCATATTTACCGCTTTATTGAACGAGGCGATACACGCTTTCCCCAGTGCTTCCAGTTGTTTTTTTGCTTTGTCTTTGTCTGCACCGGAAACGGCTTGAAATTCGGAAAAAGCAAGAGCAAAAGCGCGCCAATCTTCGTCGGCAAATTCCTTCGCCTGCTCATAATTTTCCGGTGCGGAGCGGTCAATTTTTATTGCCCCTATTTTTTCCAGTAATTCCCGCGATTCCCGTATAATAGCAGGTGTTGCCTGATTTGGGCGAATCTGACGCAGAAAAATACCCGCATCCCGCAACGCCCTGTCTTTGTCTTGCCGGGTAATTCCGGCTATGTCC
>WRCR01000441.1 GCA_009783865.1 Planctomycetaceae bacterium
AAGGTTAAAAACCAAACCGGTGTTAGCGAAAAAATCCCGTGATGCCCCAGCATGGAATTGAAAATATATGCAAGTCGAGATGGTTCGCCGCGGTCAATTCCGACCGGATTTTCCCAATAACTTCGCCGGACAACTCCGCCTCGCTCATATTCGTACTGATACCACTCCGGCTTGCTGTATGCAGGTCTCCAAGTATGGTGCGCAACATGATTCGCAGCAAAAAACGGAATGGTAACCAGCAATGCCCCTGCTGCGCCTGCCGTTAATGTTTGACGCGGATAAAAATACAGCAAGAGCAACCCCAGCAGTCCGAAGAACGCCAGCGCGGGCAATTCGCAGGTAACCGCAAAAAATGCGAAAAAACCGGCGGAGAAAAAATAACGAAGTTGCGTCTTGCCGTCAAAGATAATTCTAACGCCGCAATACAGCGCAACAGTTATGCAGAACACTGCCGGTAAATGATTGTTCAGTGTTACGCAGAAGGTCGACAAAAACGTCCCAAAACAAAGAAAGGCAGCGCAATATATTTTGCTCCAATCGGAGTTCGCAAAGCGGTCAAGCAGCCGGAAAAGCAAAATCCACGTAATAATCAGCGGAATGACATGCAGCAGGATTAACATCAGCCGGATTACCAAATACGGCTGTGTTTCCAGTGTGATTGTTTGTCCGCTCCCCCAATAAATGAGGGCGTAAGGAATTGCCATCAAAGTCGGCAAAAGCGGCGGCTTGCTGGAATATAGATAGCCGATTTCGGGCTGGTCAGGAAGTGAATGTTTGACCATGTCAATTGTATCCCAGCCGCGAATGGTCTGCACTTTGTCAATCGCATACCAGACGTATTCACCTCTTTCCTTGCCGTCATTGCCCTGAACGGTTCGGACAACCCGCAGGTCGGGTTCTACCAAGGCACGGATTGTACACCATCTGCTTCGGTCATTGCCGCTCAACATCGGACTTTCGACAATCGCATCGTTGTAGAGTTTCGCCCATCGCTTTTCGAGTTCTATGTTCCGCTGACCTTCGGCAAGCGGCGGCGGCTGTGCCGCTAATTGCTGATATTTTTCATACGCCTGTCGAAGACGGGTTTCCTGCAATTTCTGCACGTCGACTCTATCAACGGCGAAGATGCGCCCTAGAATCAGAGCGGTGCTGATGATTACGAAAAAAACGTAAAAGTGATTTGCCGTCAAGGCGGTGTCTTCGCTGGTTTTCATGTCTGTAATTGTAGCGGCTGCGATTGTTTTTTCAAGCCCCCGATTTCTGCCCAGATATATTTCAGATATGTATTGCAATATAAATTCTTTTGGAATACAATAGCGAGAATAAAAAGAATTTTTACCCTTTCATTATACCGCTTATGGATATTTTCATTGCGCATTTGAAACGCTACTTTCCGAAACAGAAAGCGGTGGACGATATTTCGTTTTCATTCAGCAGCGGACAGATTGTCGGCTTCGTAGGTTCAAACGGTGCCGGTAAAACGACCACAATGAAAATACTGGCAACGCTTGACACACCGACTTCCGGCGATATTTTCGTTGACGGCATCAGCGTTGTGCAGTATCCCGATAAAGTCCGCCGCATTGTCGGATTTATGCCGGACACACTGCCTGCTCACACTGATATTTCCGTTCACGAATACATCGACTTCTTTGCCCGCGCTTACGGTTTGAAAAATCCGAGCCGGGATAAAATCATCGAGAACATCGAAGAGTTCACCGGTTTGACAACCTTTCGGGAAAAGACCATTGCGCAAATCTCGAAGGGTATGAAACAGCGAGTCAGTTTGGCAAGGGCGATTATCCACAATCCGCCGGTGCTGGTGCTTGACGAACCGGCTGCCGGTCTCGACCCGCGGGCAAGAATCGAGTTGCGGGAATTGCTGAAAGCATTACGGAATCAAAACAAAGCGATTTTAATTAGTTCGCATATCTTGACGGAACTCGGCGAGATATGCGACAGTGTTGCGTTCATAGAAAGCGGAAAACTTCTGCGGGCAGGCAAGATTGAAAGCATTGCGGAGTCGATGAGCATGAAACCCGCCGTGATGATTCAAGCGAGAAACATTTCGCTGGACGAATTGTTGAAACACATCTTGGAAGAGCCGTCGGTGGAAACAGCGCAAATCACCGGTAATGAAGTAACGGCAATTTTGCACAGCGAGGAAGACAATTCGCTGCTTGTATCGCTGTTGTCGAAAGGAGTTCAGATAGCGGAATTCCGGCATCAAAAAGCGCATCTGGAGGACTTGTTCCTCAACATCACGGAAGGAACACTACAGTGATGCCGCACAATACGAGCAGCGGTGGATAACCCGCCGCAAACGGACAATCAATCGTTCAACCGCAGAATCGTTTGGAGGATTTTAACTCTCGCTTTATCCGCAATAGACCGGTCTTTGACATCCTTCCAGAAAATCTTATCGACTCCTTCGGCAGCAAAAACCGTTTCAATCGCTTCCTTGAGAACAGCTTCGGCTTCCGCCGTCGGTTTGCCTGCCGCCTTGCGCTGTTCGATACGCTGCCGCAGCATTTGAATCGTTTCAAAATCCTGTGTACCTTCACGGACTGCTTCCATCTGCTTTCCGGCAACCACCGTTTCCGAATTCGGGTCGATAAATATCGGCGTGTACATGTTCCTCGCAGCGAGGTACTCATTCCACGATGAATGTCCGCTGCCGTCTCCGAAAGCCCAAAAGAAAGAACCGGTGCCGCCGATGCGCGCACATTCCCACGCTTGAAGACGAAAATAGGAATACGGGTCAAGCAGCCGAACAGGTCCCGAACAAGAATAAAGTTGCAGCGTCTTGCCCTGCTTTTGCCAATCAAAATAAAACGCGTCAAACGCCGCTCGATGCTGCAGCCATTGCGGACGATTCGGACAGATAACATCGTTCAATTCAAAAACCTCTTTCGGGGCTTTCGACAAATCGGTATAAACCGGGTCAACCCAAAGTTTTAATTTCGGCTGCGCTTTCCGAATCGCCCGGCACCATGAGAATGTAGGCGTTAAGTCGAAAGCAAGACCGGGTTCATCCGAAACAAGCAGATTGATGCGTTCCGGCACAATGCCCTTCACTTTCCAATGTTCAGTCCAAGCGGTAATCCAAGCCGCAACAACGGACTCGAATTCCGGCGCATCATGTTTGATGCCGCTGATGGATGCCCCAACACTCAAAAAGATACAGTACTCTTTGGCATTAGCCCATTGAGCGAGCCAGTCGTCCATATCTTTCGTATCAAGCGTCACAACATTCGCTGCCTTATCCAATTTGTAATTCATCACAACCGATGGTCTTGCCCACGGCGCATTGACGAACCGCTCTTGCAGGTGTTTCAAGAACGAGTCCCGGTTCTTCAGATTAACGCTGTATGCTCCGGTGCCGTTA
>WRCR01000442.1 GCA_009783865.1 Planctomycetaceae bacterium
TAACCAAGAAAAATGTTCTCGATTTTAACATCCGGGGTAATGGCTAATTCATTCTTCCAGCACAATTCCCTAAGTGCATCATAAAATTGCAAATCGTCAAATTTCACCGCATAGTGAAGTTTTCGATTTGACTCCAAACAGACACGCATGTTTTGAGGGGTAATAACCATAAACAACCACACTTCGCCATTTTCCAGAGTTAGCTTGGATTTGGCATAAGAACCCGTTGACATTCCTCTGATATTTGCCGGATTAAAACGCCTTTGCAGGGAATCTAAATCTGCTCCTGATATTACGAACGACCGTTCAACAAAATCTCCCTTTCTTCTATCTCCCTCTCCTCTAACAAAACCATAGTTCATTTCCAACGATTTCCATTTTTTCTTGGTTACATCGGGTGTGCCAAGTGGTCCGAGGTTGCCAAGACAACCGCCCACGCCAACCAGTAAGGCAGTTGCCAATATCAAGCACACGATTTGTTTCGCATTTATATGTTTCATTTCACCGTCTCCATATCTTTTCCATTTTCCCGAAATTCCGCTATTTCAGCAAGTTCACGCAGTTTGGTTTCGAGTATTTTTTTGTCGGGCAGATGCAGTTGATAGTTTGCGACGAGTGCCGGCGACATACTTCGGCGCAAAGCGTATTCGACAACAGTATCGTCCTTGTTAGCACAAAGTACAGGCAACTGTCGATTTGCCGCTCCAGTTCGCGGGTTGAATAATTATTTTTCTTCGTAAGCAATAGGTAAAATTCCCGTTCCTCGGCAGTTTTTGCCGCCTGCATTATAAGAACATTGTGAGACCAACTAATTTCTCTCACCAGTGGCGAGAGTTTTCCGTTTCCGGTAATTTCTCTCGGCAGTGCCGAGAGAAATTCATTTCCGGCGTATGTCTCGTAAAATTGGCGCATTCGCCAGATATTTTGGGGCGAAAAACCTTTGATTCCAGCAAAATGGGACTGGATATACTGGGAAAACTTCTGCACGACGGATTTGACCCAGCCCTCGCTTTTCACTTTTTCGCTGACATAGCGTCCGATTTCCCAATACATTGAAATCAGTTCCCGATTGACCGCACGGAAAGCGTTCTCCCGCGCCTGTTCAATAATGGACAGTACCTCGGTAAATTCGTCTGCCGGTTTTTGGGTGATTTCATTGCTCATTGTGGTCGTTCTTGTTCTTTCTCTGTGTCTCTAATTTCTTCAATTTCTCGTTTAATAAAAGCGGCGCACGCTTCAATTTTATCAAGAAATTCAATAACTTGTTCATATCCACCTTGTGATGAATAATTACCAACAATATTTTTGCCTTTCTCCTCTGTGAAATACCAACCGCAACAACGCTTGTCCGCAGAAAAACACAACCATTGGTTTATGCATTCCAAATGTTGTGTTAGTACTTCAAAAATATCATTCTCATTGATTTTATCATGCCACTCAAAATATCCGCTTGCCTTTAGAATGGCATACGGAGAAGAGTTCCCATTATAATACTTTTTGGGAAGGAAAATAATATCCTTGATGGTCTGAAATTTTTCCATTGTTGTGTTGTACAATCTTGCGATTGCAACTCTGTTAACATTTTATTTCCCATCGCCCTCCGAAGGTCGAATCGACTCAAAATAACGCCGTATCATTTGACGCTGCCCCAGCGGAATCGGTTCCGTCTCAAGAACCGCTTCGGACATCTTGCGGTATTCCTGAAAATTCTCACGGAAATCGCGTCCCGATTGTTCCTGCTGCCCTTCCGAGGACTTCTGCGTTTCGTATTCGGAGTCGCCTTCCGAACCGACCATGCCGGTGATGTCCTTGCGCTGACGGGTACTATCGAGATTCGTCTCTTCCCCCGATGTCGGATTTCCAGCGGCACCGGTTCCCGCACTTTTACTCCCTTTATCGGATTTGTTCGTGTTATTGCCGCCGTCCTTGCTGCCTTGACACTGACCGCCGTTACACTCGGATTTGCAGAAACCGAGCAGTGCGAGTTTACCTTCAAGCCCTTCGCAGATTCCCTTTCGCAGCGATTGTTTGCGGCATTCCCCAGCCAGTTCGCAAGCACATTTTTTGCACTCATCGCAGTCGCTTTTTTCCAACGCCTCCGCCATTTTCAAGGCTGCTTTGGAAAGTGATTTTTGATTGCGCCGATTCATTCCTTCCGCTGCCCGCTTCATTTGTTCGGAAACCGCCCGGCGTTCCTGCTTCGACATCGCATCTGTATCAAGTTTTTCCAGTTCATCTGCCGCCTTTGAATACTGCCCTGCCTTCATCGCCTGACCGGCAGAACGGGTCGCCTCGGCTGCACTTAATGCTTCGGCAACTTCCTTCATTGACGCATCTACGGACTCAAGTTGAAAAGCACTCATTGCGGAACGAATTGCCGCTTCCATTTCGGAAAGCGTTCCCAGCGATTCCTTGCGGTCACTTGCCGATTCATCAAGTTGAGCAAGCAGTTCCTTCAACTTATCTGCAAGTTCCTTGACTTCTTTTTCGTCGGGATTTTTCTCGGCAAGTTCATCGACTTTGTCGATGAGATCTTCCCGAAGCGTTTCAACGGTGGAAACAACTTCTGGCAATCGCTCGGCAGCGGCAAATGCTTGCTGTCTATTAAAAAACGGCGAGACGATACCTATTGCCAATGCAAGCAGAGTAACTCCTATCGACCACGAAAAATTTTGCGGCAGATGATAGGGCTGAACGGCTTTCGGGTCAACCTGCTGGGCATGCCGGACGGCATCTTCCAGTTGCAGCCGCTCCATCGAGGTTGACTCCTTTTGCGAGTCCGTCTTTGACAAGAACGACACTGCCGTCAACAAACGGTCTTTGAATCGATAATGCCGGTCAACGCGCTTTGCGGACTCGTGCGAATGCAGGGGCAAAAATAGTCCGATGGCTGCTCCGAGCAGCACTCCTGTTCCTGCCGGTATGGTCAGCATAAGCAGCGGGTTTAAACCGCTTAAACTGCCTAGCAGATGAGCGATGAGAAACGGTAGAGCGATGAGTGAACCGCAAAGCAGTCCCCAGGAAGTTCCTTCGATGGCTCTTTGTGCTTGGTGCCGCTGCCGGACGACCGCAAGCGTCTTCCAAATGGTTTCTAAAATGCTTTCGCGTGTCATATTTCCTCCATAAGTTGTTGTCACATATCGGACGATGTCAGAAGAACGCCTTCATGTATTGTATCAGGTTTTTGTCGTTGTGTCAATGAAATATCAGTGACGCAATCTGAAAATGGCGATTACCGTTGCAAACAAACCGGACAGTAATATATTAGAGTTGTTCCATAACCTATGCGCCTAATGTTTTTTCGGCGTTTAGTATGGCGCAGACGAGTCTTGTCCGTAAGAGATGTCTGCGCCGCCTGTTACGGTAAGGA
>WRCR01000443.1 GCA_009783865.1 Planctomycetaceae bacterium
CGCTTCTTGTATTCTGATTTTTTTGATTACAACTTATGTCAAGAATTTACGTTGCCTCGACGTTTGATAGTATCTGTCCGATAAGCGGTATAGTGCTGTTGCACTGGGATGCCTGCCGGTACTCGTTTCGCAATGATTTATCGGGACGAATCAACGCAACGCCGCCGCTGCCGAAATATGTATCGTCTCTGAACTTCAATTCGTTCAGCCGGACGTTTCTGACGAGAATACCCGCCCGGTTTTCGGCGTACCGCAAGTCGGCAGGTAAAACATACTGCCGGTTCAATAATGTCCGCAAAGGATTCAATGACGAAATCCATAACCGGTTCTCGCTGTACGTTCCTTGTGTTGCGGCAAATAATAACTGTTTCGATAATATCCGTTTCGTTGAAGGCGGTGTACATGTACAGTGTACATTTGATATTGCATCGGCATTTGAAAATCGTTTGTGCAGCCGCTATGATGCGGTGACGAATTTCCCGCGTGTGATGTCAGGCGGATTGTTTCGTACCAGCGGCAGGGGAAAATACTTTCTCACAAACCGTTTCGACTTGCTGCGCTATTGGACGAAAGACAAACTCGGCAACACATTCAATTCATATGCAAGAGGTAAAAACCGCCTTTCTAACAGATACGAAACGCTGTTCACTCTTGCGGGAATTCCGCATTCCACGCTGCACAGTGTTTATGCATACGATACCGGCAGTAATGCGGCGAAACAATGGGCAGACCACATTGCCGCTCTTGGTATTCCGAAGGATACCATGATTGTTATTTTACCAGACAACGATGATGTCGGTAGGAAGTACGCACATGAAACAGCGGGGTATTTTCAAGATGCTGGTTATAAGGTCAAGATTATCGAACTGCCGAATCTACCGTCGAGCGGTGATTATGTTGATTGGCGGGACAGTCAAATCTCCACTGCGAATGGAATTGACGAAGTTGAAGTATTTCGGCAGTTGTTAACACTAGTTGCCAGTACTCCGCAGTATGAACCGGCGAAGGAAGCACCAGCAAAACCGGACGAAATCGTAGAACGACAAACTTTCGGCAGTACACTTGACGCAGTTCTGAACGCATTGACAGAAGCCCGCATCACAGAATACACAGAAAAAAAATTGAAGGAACAGGGCAAGCACCCCTCACCAAAAGAATACACAGTTATTCTGATACAGGAAATCACAAAGGTTGCTAGCATAATCAAGGCGGATTTAGCAGCGCAAAATGGACAATTCTATTGTTGGTCAGGCACACATTGGAAACGTGTTAACGAGAAGGAGTTCCGAAAATTTTTACGCAATGCCGCATTAAGAGCCGGTGTTCCTGCGATTACGGCGCAACATTATGAATTCATTGACGGATTGGTAAAACAATTCCACTCGGCGGCTGACTTTCCAAAGTTGCCGGACACCGCCGAGCCAATGATAAACTTGAAAAATGGAACGCTTATTTTTCGGCAGGGACAGCCGCCACAGTTGAAGCCGTTTGATAAAAACGATGGGCTTACCTATTGCTTGCCGTACTCCTACGAATCAACGGCGGAATGTCCAAAGTTTGACGAATTTTTGAACCGCTGTGTGCCAGACAAAATACTACAGTTGATTTTGCTTGAGTACATCAGTTATGTTTTCTGCTGGAGTTTGAATTTAGAGAAGGTCTTAATACTGCACGGCACCGGAGCAAATGGCAAATCGGTGTTCCTGAACATCGTCAAGAGATTGATTGACCCTGCACAGGTTTCCGAATTCACCCTTGAAAACATAACTAAACGTCCAGATTATCGGGCGCAGTTGGCGAATTACCTTTTGAACGTCAACAGTGAAATTAACGGCGGCATCGGGGCGGACATTTTTAAGAAAGTTGCCAGCAGAGAACCGCTTGATGCGAGACATCTTTACGGAAAACCCATCACGATTAACCGCTATGCGACATTGCTTTTCGCCTGCAACCTATTGCCTCGTGAAGTCGAGAACACAGACGGCTTCTTTCGGCGATTTTTGATTATTCCATTTGAAGTGCAAATACCGGAAGCAGAACAGAACCCGAATCTTGCAATGGAAATCATTGAGGACGAAATGAGCGGGGTGCTGAATCGAGTGGTTTCTGCATTGGAGACCCTGCTCTCTGAAGGCAAATTCAGATACTGTGAAAAGGTAAGGCATGCTGTTGCCGATTTTCGGATTGATACCGACAGCGTTTTATCGTTTTTGCAGGAAGCAGGATACCAGAAATCGGTCGAGGGTTATGTGCAGTTTTCGGACTTATTTCAAGAGTACCGAAATTATTGCAACGAAGACGGGTACAGGGCAGTGAGTAAAAAGGTTTTCAGCACTCGGTTGCGGAATGCCGGTTATGAGATGGGCAATGCCGCAGGGAACGCCAAAGTGGTTTATGTCGCAAAAAGTTAACGATGTTAATAATGTTAACGGTGAAAATAAAACTTTTTTTAGTTAGTTTTAACAATTAGTTTAGAAAGAGAGTGTTTTATGAGAGGAACGATTACTGAAGTTTCGTTTCCAAAGAAGGCGAGAAACGGGGAAACCTATTTTTCGTTGGAAGTCAAACCGGACGGTGCAATTCAAGCCGTCCACTATGACAAAGAGCCGCCGCAGGTCGGAGATGTGGTGTACTATCACCATCGGTTTCCGGCACTGATAGACGGCGTTATTCCGGCTGGAAAGCCCGAACTTGAAAAGACGAAAGGAAAAACGAAGTGAGTAAAATCACAACGTCAATTTCTGTGCGATTGGAGCGTTGTAGCCCAAAAGAGTATGAGCGGTTTCGGCAGTATCATTATCTTCCCGAACCGCTTCATACCGCCGCCGAGTGTTATTTAATCGTTATGGGCAAATGCGAAGTTGGGTTCATCGGAATTTTACCGCAGGCAACACGAGGTTTCCACCGGAGCAAGCGCATCAGCCGCTTGGTTGTATTGCCGAACTACGAAGGACTTGGCATTGGTAGGCGGATACTCAACGCAATGGGAAGATATTTCGACCGGCAGGGTTTCGCTTTAAGAATCTGCACGCAGTCCGCCGACATGTTCCGGCTGTTGCGGCGGGCGAGGTAGCATGAACTCCATTATCGGCGGAGCAAGGACAAAGCCGCAATGAAGACGTTTTTGTATCCGGCGAAAAAGGCAGTTGAAGGACTGGTGATTTACACTCCAGACCTACCATTTCGGAAATAAATTTTAGAAAAAAATGGGATTTTCGGGGGTTTTACCCCTTGACAAATTACTTTAATATGATATACTATACATAACAATTCAATCATTTGCAAAATAAGGAATATAATCATGGCGAGTTTAATTAAATTGAAGACCGGCGCATACCGCATCACGATTACACGAGGCGAGAA
>WRCR01000444.1 GCA_009783865.1 Planctomycetaceae bacterium
GACTTGATAATTTTCGGAACGATTTGGTGAAATTATTTGCCGAAGCAATACCGATTTTAACTGCTTGTAATTCCCCGCACGCACCGTAAAATAAGGAACATAATGGGGTTTTACAAACTACTGTAATTATCTCGATTGATTGCACCTCGGCTGAAACATAATCATAATCCCGTAAGTTTTTGAACAACACTCTGGCTCGATAACTGCCTTTGTTGTTCACAAGTTCCCCGATGCTAGCGGTACTTCCGCTTACGGACAGAATTATCCCTGATCCCCACATATAAGAGTCACTACTTGTCCATCTAATATCTTGCATTGGCAATGTGACTTTACCAATTTTATCTGAATGCCGCATTTCTGTGGAAATTCCTATCCTACAACTGCTACTACCACCGCCGAGATTACGTTCATCGTGAAGTGAATAGGTATATTCCCCAAAAAATGTTTTTTTCGCAATTGCATCTTGTGCTGCTCTAATCTCCGCTTGAATTCTATTGATTTCTGCATCTGCCCGCGCTCGACCAGCATCGTCAAATTGATTGACTTTCTGACGATTTATTTGCGCTTCATCCAGTTTGTGTTTCAATGTGGCACTTCCATATCGAACGAAGGCATTCAACGGTGTATACTGGTTGCCAAATCCGCTCTCTTTGAGTGCTTTCTCCAAGTCCACGGGTTCTGCTTCTTTTCGTTTTCGCTCCGCCTCCGCTTCCTCGGCTTTTGCTATGGCTTCCGCAATGGCTTTTGCTGCCGCTGCGGCTTTATCTTCCGCTTCTTTTTCTTTTTGTTTCTGCTCTTCCGCTTTTTTCTCTTTTATTTTATCTTCTTCTTTCTGTTTTGCTTCCGCTTCCTCTTTTCGTCTCTTTTCCTCATCACGCTTTCTGGTTTCCTCTTCCCGTTTTTGCAGTATCCGCTTCGCTTCCGCGTGTCCGATTTCTGCAAGCGGTCGCAACATTGTCGGCGAAGTACTTTCATTCACCAGCAGTCGCAGCAGACGTTTTTTTGACTCCTCCAAGGCATCCCGATTACCATTCTCCGCAAGACGTTTTAATTCAGCAATGGACATATCCGCATCGACCGTTTTTTTCGATGGTTCTGTTGCGGCTTTCAATTTTTCCCATTGCGCCCAAACCTCATGTGCCGGTTTCAGTTGCTTGGAAGGCATGAACGCAGCGGACTTCGATGTTTCAAACTGCGGCGGATTTGCAACTAACTCTGCCAAGCCGAGAATCTCTTGGTCGAAAATCAGCGGCTTGTCTTGAGCAAACAACGCCCCCGCAAAGTTCGTTATAAAAATAAAGACGAAAATAAAGATATAAGCGCGCATTGTTATTCTCCGTTCTATTGTTAGAGGTTATTATTTCATCAATTCGTTTTTCAAACTTTCTACTGCTTTTTGTTCGTAGTCCCAATCGTTCCGGGTTTCGCTCCAATCGCCGACTTCGGCAACTAGCAAGCGGTCAACATCTTTCTGGTCGGCTTCGTTCAGGAACGTTCCGACTTTGCGGTAATTGTCAATCGTTTTCATCTTGACTTCTAATTCGACCAGCAAGTCCGACTTCTGCTGATTTTCAAGCCATTCGAAAATCTTTTGCCGCTGTACTTCGTCCGGCAGCAAACTCCGCCAGCATGAAGATGCCAAACGCAGGTTAGAAGGAATGTTCTTATTGCTGATAAAAATTTCAACCGCTTCTTCAAACGGCACATCGCCGAGATTCTTTTTTAGTTGTTCTTTTTGCTGTTTTGTATTTTCTGTGTATTCCGTATAAAAGATAAACGCCTGCTCAATTTTATTCTGTAATGCAAGCCGTTTTTCTTGCAACTGGTCGTATTGCATATTGAGTTTCTGCAACGGGTTAGGAGCGGCGGGGATACCCCCGCCGGTTTTTGCAGGAATAGAACCAGACGGCTGATTGCAGCCGGCGAAACAAAAACAAAGGATAAAAATCAACGATAATCGGTACATTGGAAATGAAATTAGGTAAGGAATAACTAAATTGCCATCACGAGCGGGAAACTGCGTTTCCCGCTTTCACGATTGACGTGAAACTCTTTCGGTGAAAGCGGAAATCACAGATTTCCGCTCGTTGAGAATGCTAAAGCAAATCGTCGTCGGTAATCGAGAGCGATATACAGTCGAGTTCCCGATTTAGTTCTACTATCTTACGCTCCTGTTCTTTGATCTCATTTTGAATGTCCGCTTTATCGATTTCAGTTTGCATGGCGGTCAGCATGCTGCTGGTATCCAGGAGAGTATCCATCTCTAATTCTGACCAGCCGATTGCTCCTACTATCTTGTTAATCTCAAGGAGTTTTTGAGCCAATTCATAGTTAGCAACAGCCGCTTCAGATTTAGCGATTTTATCGTCCACTTGTGATAAGTTTGACCTAATTTTTTCAACTGCCGCCTTGTACGCCTCTGCAAGTTTATTTCCGCGTTCGATGGCATCATTTGCTTGTCTCTCTAGGTCTTTGTATTTATCTAAAGCACGAGAAACATCTTCCCCTGTGAATGTTTTTGTTCCGACTTGGACGCTGTTTGTTTTGTCCCCCAGCGTTAGGTTTGCCTTTTTGGCAATGTCTTCCAACTTCTTACGTCGTACAGCATTCGCTTCTTTTTCATTTTCGATTCGTTTGACTCTTCTGAAAGCAACTTCGGATTCTACGTAGAAGTCGTTTGCCTGAGTAGTTAAGTCAGCACGTTTCTTTCGGATTTCGGCAAGTTGTTTTCGCATGTCAGGCAAAACGTCTGGGTTTTCAAGCATATTCTGCACCTGCTGCTCTTTGCTCATGTTAATACTGACTTTGGTCTTCCTACCATCATCAATGACTATCTCGCCATTGCAACCGGTAAAAAACGGGATAGAAAATGCTCCGACAAGCAGAGCGATAACAATACGAATTTTTAACATAGCATTTCTCCTTGTTAGTTGGGAACATTCAAGCCGAGAAACGCCAACAAGACACGCTCTAGATGGGAGCGGCACGCTCGAAAGAAACGGAACTATCCCACCTACGACAGTGGCGCATTGTTGACCAATTGGACAATGCTGATTCAGTCCGCAAGTATGTACGCGACACCCCCTTTCGGGAGTCACGCAACTTCACATACAACCGACCATTTTCTACCCGCCCAAAAAACTTTTTTGGACGGTTCGTAGTGCAGAAAATTGTCGTCCGCCGAAGCGGTTCTTTCGATTTGTTGTCGTACTCGAATTCATTCCATCCGGCACCACGCCGGATAGGTATTTTTGATTACAGATGTATTTTATCATGTTTTTTCGGGGAATGCAATAGGCGGAAAAATCACAAAAATACAAAAAATACAAGCGGGGACTAAAGTCCCCGCCTCTTTGAC
>WRCR01000445.1 GCA_009783865.1 Planctomycetaceae bacterium
TGTTTAGCGGGCGGTTCTACGAACCGCTTGTTAAACGAGAGTTCTACGAACCGCACGCTAAGCGAGATAAAAATTCTCGACCCTGCTTGCGGCAGCGGAGCGTTTCCTTGCAGTGTGATGAACATAATTTTGCAGCGTATGTCCGAAGGAAAAACATTAACTTCGGCAGAGCGTTATCAGGCAAAGTTAAAGATATTGCAAAACGTCATTTACGGTGTTGATATCCAACCGATGGCGGTGCAGATAGCGATGCTGCGTTTGTTCCTTTCGCTGATACAGGAAATACAGCCGGATAAGAGCAAGTATAATTTCGGGATAGAATCGCTGCCGAACCTTGATTATAAATTCGTTGCGGCGAACACGTTGAAGAGAATTGAAATCGAAGGTTTATTTTTTCATTCATTCAAAATATGGTTTCAGGAAGTCCTCGAATTAAAAAGCGATTATTTCGCGCAAACGGATTACGTGAAGCGGGAACACCTGCGAAAACGAATTTATCGCTTGGAAAAAGACCTTGGCGATAAAAGCGACAATGAAGGAATACAGGCATTATGTGAATGGAATAATTCGGAAACACAAGCGTCGCCGTATTTTGATTCCCGCTGGATGTTCGGTATTGAAAAGTTTGATATTATCATCGGCAATCCGCCGTATATTCAAAAGAAACCGGCGGAATTGTCGGACTATCCGCTTACCGGAGGCAACAATAATACTTATGTTGCTTTTACAGAACGCTCGCTGCAAATCACGGCGAAAAACGGAATCGTTGCATTGATAATACCTTATAGTTGGTTTTCCGGCGAGAAGTTTTCGGAGTTTCGGAATTATGTTTTAGACAACACGGATTTATTTCAAGTCGTGCAACTGCCGTATGATATGTTCCGCAGTGCTTACATTGATACGGCAATGGTTTTTATGCGGAACGCTAAACCAAGCGGCACAACAGAATTTTGTAAATATGAAATTCGGCACAAGTTAGAAAAAGGAATTCATTGTACGCTTGAACCATTTCCGACAGCGGAGTGGAAAAAATTCGGCAAGATATTTTTGAGTATTCCGCTTTTGAAACCCGGAAAAAAGTTCTGGTTTGCCCGGCGTAATGTCAAACTTGGAAACATTGCAAAAGTCCAGCGGGGATGCCGTCCGCCGAAACCGGAACAATTATCGGATAAAAAAACGGCAAAGCATAATCTGCGTTATTTTAATGGTCAGATTTTTCGTTATACCATTCGGCAAAATGAAAAACCGGTATATGTTTGTTATGATGAATTAGTAGAAAATAAACCGCTGTATCTTTTTCAAACGAAAAAAAAGATACTCGGCAGGCAACTCATCAGCAGACAATTCCGCATGAACTTAACTTACATTGAAGGCGAATTTGTTTTCAAGACGAATTTATATGCAATTTATGATTTAGATGAAAAGTTTGACTACTTTTATATTCTCGGCATATTGAACAGTAAGTTATTTAGTTTTATGCAGGTAAATTTTAACGCATCATTACAGCGGGATGATTTTCCAATTTTTTCGTTAGATGCATATAGAAACTTTCCCATTCCGAACATATTGCAGCCGGAACAAAAACCGATGATAAATTTAGTGAGGGAACGTTTAGCCGCAACTCCAGAGGAAAGCGTTAAACTTGACGAACAAATAGATGCTCTTGTCTATGAACTTTACGGTTTGACCGACGAAGAACGGGATTTCATCAAGAATTACGAAATCAAGTTTCGGATTGACGAGTAGCGTAGGATTAGAAGTCCTACGCAAACTTTTATACAACCACCCCGGCAAGATTACTGCCGTCGTTCTCGATAACTTCGCAGGAAACAATTTCGCCTGCCGTCAATTTACTTCCGGTCACATAAACAAGCGGGTCAATGTCCGGTGCGTCCCACTGCGTTCTGCCGATAAACAAATCGGAAACCTTGCGTCCATTCTCATCAATATACGGCGCATCAATCTGAACGTCCGCGATATTCCCCACTTGTCTTTCCGCCCACGCATCAGAATGTTTTCTGCAGACCGCGCGCAACCGGTTGTATCTTCTTTCAATCACTAACGGCGGGACCTGTTCGGAAAAACCCGCTGCCGGCGTTCCTTCTTCCGCAGAATACGAAAACACACCGGCGCGCTCAAACTTCCAGCGTTCAACAAACTGTACTAACTCGGCAAGCATATCATCCGTTTCGCCCGGAAAGCCCGCCATGAGCGAAGTCCGCAGCACAAGATTGTCAATTTTGCTCCGCAATTTGTCGAGCAGCGTTTCGGTTTCCGCCTTCGTGATACGCCGATTCATACGCTTGAGCATTGCATCTGAAGCGTGTTGCAGCGGCATATCAATGTAAGGCAGCAACTTCCCGTGATTCTTTGCAGAGTCCGCGAACAAGTCAATCAGTTCATCACTGAAATGAATCGGGGCAGAATACATCAGCCGAATCCAGCGGAAGCCGTCAATCGCCTCAAGTTGACGCAGAAGTTCCGTCAGTTTCGGCTTGCCATAAAGGTCAATGCCGTAAAAAGTGGTTTCCTGGGCGACAACGATAAGTTCTTTTGCTCCGGCAGCGGCAAGTTGTTTCGCTTCATCAAGCAGCAATTCAAGCGGTTCGCTGTGAAACTTCCCGCGTATCTTTGGAATAGCGCAAAAACTGCAATGCCGGTCGCAGCCGTCCGCAATTCTCAAATAAGCGGCGTGTTTTTCTGTCAACAAATGCCGCTGCGGGATTACATTGTCGGGATGTTTCGCTGGAACGCCGAACCATTCGTCCACTTCGGGATATTCTTCGGCAAGTGCGTCAATGCTTTCCATTTCAGGCATGCAGCCGCGCACAATGATTTTGCCGATGCGGCGTTTCATTTTCAAATGGATTAACTGTTCAATATACTGCCGCGATTCGTTTCTTGCAGAACGGAGAAAACCGCAGGTATTTAGAACGACAGTTTCGCAGTTGTCGATTTCATGCTGGAATACGCTGCCGTTCTGCTGCATTTGAAAGACGCAGCGTTCGCTGTCTACCAGATTTTTGGGACAGCCCAGCGAAATAACGGAAAACGTACCGGCAACGCACTTGTTTCGTTTGCGGGGACTTGATTTTGTATTTTCGTTCTTGTCTGACTTTTTCATAGTCCGTCATTTTACACGAAAAGTTCGCCGAATGAAAGCGGAAATTCACCGATGCTTTATTTTATTTTGCGGCAGAGGTCAGTCCGATTTCAAGTTTTTTTCCCTAACAATTTTGCAGTTTCTTCGTATTAACGTAAGTGCGGTGCGTCAGCGTCAAAGTTTTGCCAAAAGTTTTCATTCACGGAGGTTAAAATAAACACTTCAATCCTGCAA
>WRCR01000446.1 GCA_009783865.1 Planctomycetaceae bacterium
AGCATAATTACGCGGTCACAGCCCCTGATGGTGGAAAGCCTGTGCGCTATAATTACACGGGTTGCCTTCAATGTATCGATGGAGTTGGCAACGTGCCGCTGCGTAATGTTATCAAGCGCACTGGTTGCTTCGTCAAAGAAAATCAACTTAGGTCTTGATATCAGTGCGCGGGCAATCAGTATACGCTGGCGTTGTCCGCCGGACACTCCGCCGCCGCCTTCGGTTATCATGGTGTGCATATTCATTGGCATTTCTCTGATGTCTTGAGCAATGCCTGCAAGCTCCGCCGCCGCCCATGCGTCTTCCAAGGTTTTCCACGGCGCGGTAATGACAATGTTTGCGAAGATAGAACCCGCAAACAGCTTGCCGTTTTGCAAATCAACACCGATACACTGCCGCAAAGCGCGCAAATCAAGGGTATCAAGGTCGTGTCCGTCATAATAGATGCCGCCTGTTTCAGGCTTTTCAAAACCGAGCAGCAGCCGCAGGAGTGTTGATTTTCCACTGCCTGTCTTGCCGACGATTGCCACATACTCACCGGAACGGATTTTTACATTTACATTGTCAAGAATCAGCGGGCCATCCTTGTTGTAACGGAAGGATATATTATTCATTTCCAGCGAGCCGGAAAGCGATACAATCTGCTTTTTTCCCTCTTGGGTTTCGGGCTGCTCCTCCATCAAGGGTCGTACCATTTCGAGGTTTGTCCGCACATCGGCAAAGGTGCTCGCCATACCCGACAGCATCATTATTGCGCCCGACATCGCACCGTAAGCTGCCATAAACGCTATATAATCCGCCACTCCAATCCCCGATGCCCCCGCAGCGTAGTACAGCAAAATCGCACCACCCATTGAGATAAGCAGATTCATGGGTTCAAGCAGACGAAGAAACATTGGCGGTGAATAGGTCAGTTGCCCGATTTCCTTGTAACTTGCCGCCCATTTTGCAAACGCCCGCTTCTTTGCGCCGGTGAGTTTGATTTTTTGTATACCTGAAATAAGTGCGAACAGCAACGCTGTCAGCTTTGCAGATGCTTTCATACGTTTACGGGATATTCTCAAGGTTACAACTGTAGTAACAATAGACGTTACCAGCATTATTATCATCACCAAAAGCGCAGGTGCAACCATTGCAGGTGCGTAAAGATTCATTTGGAACAGGAACACAAACGAGAACAGTGCCGTCAGTCCCGTAGACATAAAGGTGTTTGAAATGATTTGACAAAGAGCAGTAAGACACTGCATGCGGCTTGACACCTCTCCGGCGGCATAGTCCTTGAAGAATGTGACCGGCAATGATAGAACACGCATCATTGTTGCGTTTTGCACACGGATTAACAATGTAGAAAACCGTGTCAACACAAGATTTCGCGCAAGACCGAACAGCATGGAGCCGATTGCTGTTCCGAGTAACAGAAAGCCGACTGTCAGAATGTTTGTTTTGATACCCGACGGTATGACCGTGCCGTAGAGCTGACTGTTCACATAAGGTGCGGCAAGTCCCAACAGCGATACGATAAGGCTGATGATTAAAACGTAGATAAAGTCCGAGAGACGCGCGTTTTTAACCATAAACATAGCCAAATCCGCAAGCCGTAGTCTTTTAAGCGCAAAAGGTTTATAGAAACAAAAAGCATCCTCAGCAATATTTTTTGCGGTATTTTTATTAATTTTGATGTTCTTGCCGTCCTTGTTACGATATGTGTAACCGCCAATTTTGCCGGGAAGCAGGGCAACCGGCTCACCGTCTAAGGTGCATGCAAAAAACGGGTCAACCGAATCCTTCCACCACCGGTCTTTGAGTTCCACCCGCCGCCGCATACAGCCGGATGGACGGAGCATATATTCAATCCGCGCTTCCATATCGGTCAGGTTTTCAGGTACATCAGGGATTTCAATTTTCAGATAAGTCAATATTACACTGATAGCATCGGTCGCATTTGACATTTCCATCCCCGGATTTTTGTGCAGGATGGACACAAGGTCGGCAAATGCACCTTCAAACATGATGTCGTCACCGGTTTTGCGTATATGAAGTTGCTCATCGAATATGTTGATTTCTTTCACTTTAAATCACCCGCCGTCTGTAGCCGGCACCCTCTTTTCAAAGAGGGCTTATTTTATTCCGTGGCGACAAGTTCTTTATACTTGCCGTCTTTGGCAAAGAGCTCGCTGTGTGTACCGCGTTCGACAACTTCACCATTTTCCAGTACAATGATCTCGTCACAGTCACGTACGGTTGACAACCGATGCGCGATAATCACACAGGAGCAACCAATCTTGCGTATATTATTCATCACGGTTTCCTCAGTTTTGGCGTCGAGTGCACTTGTTGCTTCGTCGAGCACTGCAATTGTCGGTTCCTGTGCCAGTACGCGGGCGATTTCCAGCCTCTGCTGCTGACCGCCGGAAAAGTTCTTGCCATTTTCCAGAACCGTGTGGTTATAGCCGCCCGGACGGGAAACGATGGTTTCGTGTATGTCTGCGTCACGTGCCGCAAGAATCACAGCGAAATCCTCAATAGACGGATCCCACATCCGTATGTTTTCGGCTACCGTATCCTCGAACAGTGTAATCTCCTGATCAACCATAGAGACCGAGCTTCGGAAGGAATACTCGTCAATTTCGATACGTTTCTTCCCGTCAAAGGTAATTTCACCCTGCCACGGCTCATACAGCCCCGTGATCAACTTGGCAAGTGTAGATTTGCCCGAACCCGATGCACCGACTATTGCAACCGATTTTCCGGGCGGCAACTCAAGAGAAAAATCCTTAATTAATGCAGGGGAAAGCTTGCTGTAACCGAATGTGATACTATCAATCTTCAACTCACCCGACAGCTTGCCGATACTAATCTCCGAATTTTCTGTATACTCCGGCTCTACTTTGTAGTTCATCACATCCTCTATGCGCTCCATATCTGTGCGCATGGTGGTAAAGCTCTGCATAATGCCCGAAAACTGACTGACAGGAGCGAGAAACGATCCGAGAAACCCTTGAAATGCAATCAGCATTCCGATTGTCATATAGCCGTCCATAATGAACATAACACCGAACATCATTACCGCAAGATTCAGGATTTGTCCGATTATAGAAGGAATCAATCCAAAGTACATCGAGAACTTTTGACTTGCCATACCTGCATTGTGTTGCTTTGTCAAGTAACCGGCAAAGCGCTCGAAAACGCCGCCCTCCGCACCCGATGCCTTAATCGTTTCAATCATGTCAATACTCGACATTGTAAGCGAATTCAGATTGCCGCCCGATGATTGCGACAACCGGGCGAAGGTAACACTTTTCTTCGCCATATACTGCGACAATATCATGTTGAGGG
>WRCR01000447.1 GCA_009783865.1 Planctomycetaceae bacterium
GACAAGCGGATTTTCATTGCCGGTTTCGGCAGCGGCGGTACAATGGCGTTGCGGCTTGGCTTGCTTTATCCTGAAAGTTTTGCCGGTATAGTTTCGCTTTGCGGTAATTTTCCGGCGGGATACAGCACAATGCTTCGCTGGACTGCGGCGAGAAATACTGCCGTTTATCTTGGTCTTTCGCAACAGAACGATGATTTGCAGCTGGATTCGTGCCGGATGCTGGAACTGCTTCACACTGTCGGAATACCGGCAACGGTGCGGGAATATCCTTGCGGACAGGAACTTGTACCGCAGATGTTTCGAGACATTAACCGCTGGATGATGGGACTTGTGTGCGGCGTATGAGAATCTAGAATGTGTTTACACTTAATTTCTCATAAAAGATTCCGGTAATAGCGAAGGTAAAACGCTGTTCATTTTAGCGAGCCGCTGCTGAAGATTCCGCATCATCGAGAGACATAGCGTTCGGGGCTGAATCTCTTTTCGCTGCGTTCCGCTTCCGGCTTTCCTACGCCGGTACCGCAACGGATTCTGTCAGACGCTCTATCAACGCCTCGGCGGTCTCGCGCTGATTGCTGCCAAGGTACGTCTTCGGTATTACCCGATGCGCAAAAACCGGCACCGCCAACTTTTTAACATCGTCCGGTATAACAAAATCACGTCCCTCAAGCAGTGCCAGCGACTGCGATATTCGGCTCAACGAAATCGCACCGCGGGTGCTAACCCCCGCCGCAAGTTCATCACTCTGCCGGGTCGTTTCGACAATGTCGAGTATGTACTTCACTATCGAATCGCTCACCTTCACATCGGAAACCGCCCGCTGAATTTCAACTACCTGTTCAGCCGTCATGACCGCCTGCACTGCATCGAGCGGTCTCGATTTCTGATGTGCTTTCAAGACATTGATTTCGTTTTGCCGGTCAGGATAACCGACTGAAATCCGCAGCAAAAACCGGTCTAACTGACTTTCCGGCAGCGGATATGTACCTTCAAACTCCATCGGATTTTCCGTTGCAAAAACAATAAACGGGGCAGGCAGCGGATAAGTGACTCCGTCAATGGAAACCTGCTGTTCGTTCATCGCTTCGAGCATCGCACTCTGGGTTCGCGGTGTCGTCCGATTGATTTCGTCTGCAAGAACGATGTTTGCGAAAATCGAACCTTTGGAAAAAACGAATTCGTGTTTAGCAGGATTGAAAACGTTGCTTCCGACGATGTCGGTCGGCAGCAAATCCGGTGTGAACTGAATCCGCCGGAACGAACAGGAAATACTTTTTGCCGCCGCTTGTGCGAGAAGTGTTTTTCCGACACCGGGGACATCTTCCAGCAAAATATGTCCGCCGGCAAATATACCGGCGAGGCACATACGGATAACATCCCGTTTGCCGAAAATGGCGTTAGCGATATTCTGTTCTAATGTACCGAGCAGTTCAGAATAGTTCATCGGCGGTGCTAAACCCCTTCGGTGTATTCGTTATTGAGCAGGCGGTCGACACCGTCATTGGTTCTTTCGTGAAGATTACCGTCCATATCGAGGTAAATTTTGTCTTCCATTATTTCTCGGATAACGAGGAGCAGTTTATCTTTGGAAGCCGCTTTGTCGGCATCAACGAAGGTGCGTGAACCTTTGTTGAGATACACTATCCGCTTTTGAATCAATGCGGACAGTTTGAATCGTCCGCCGACCTTTTTGATTAGCCGCTCGTCTTTTAGTTCTTCTATCATTTGTGCTCCCCAGATTTTCATAACGGTATCACGAAACCCCGCTTGCTCATTTTACCCGAAAAACGGCAAAATTAAAAGGGGGACGGTATTTCGAATTCAGTCACATCACATCCTCTCAACCGTTTCAATACCGAGCAGTTCGAGTCCCTTCTGCAAAGTCCTTGCCGTTAAATCGCAAAGAAGCAAACGGCTTGTTTTTAACTCTTCCGTCTCCGCTTTGAGAACGGGACATTGTTCAAAGAACAACGAATAGCGGTTCGCCAATCCGAAAAGATACGCCGTCAATAAATTCGGACGATAGTCCCGCAGCGCAAGGTCAATCGCTGCACCGAATTGCAGTAGTTCCAGCGCAAGAGACCGCTCCGCCGGTTCCGTTATCTTCAACGTTTGCGTTTCATTGCGAATATCATTGATGTTGACACCGCCTTTGCCGAAAATACTCTTGACGCGGGCAAAAGCATACTGCATATAAGTTGCCGTGTTGCCGTTCATCGCCAGCATTTTATCGTAACTGAAAACATAATCGCTTTCACGATTCTGCGACAAGTCGGCATAGACAAGCGCGCCGATTCCGACCCGGCGGGCAATTTCCCGCTGTTCCGTTTCCGACAAATTGCTCTTATCATTCTGCCGGACAATTTCCAAGGCGCGCTGCTCCGCTTCGTCCAGAAGTCCGTTAAGTCCGACAACATCGCCGCTGCGGGTCTTGAACGGCTTATTGTCTTCTCCGAGTACCGTTCCGAATTTGACGTGCTTTAATTCAACGTTTTCGATACCCAGCATCCTGACCGCTTTGAAAAGATGTTCGAAATGCAGCGTTTGCCGAAAATCCGTCAGATACAAAATCGTGTCCGGCTTGAATTTCTCCATTCGATACTGCACGGTTGCCAAGTCGGATGTCCCGTAAAGAAACGCCCCATCTTTTTTGCGGATGAGCATTGGCACTTCATCGCCGTCAAAGAAAATCCCGACTGCCCCGTCTGTTTCGCTGGCAATGCCTTTGCCGAGGCAATCCTGAACGATGTCCGCAAGAAACGGATGATAAAAACTTTCGCCGAGTGTCCAATCAAACGAAACATGAAGACGCTGATAAATGCGTTCAATTTCGTCCATCGAAAACGGCATGACTTCACGCCAGATTTTCAGATTATCTTCGCTGCCGCAGTGAAGTTTCACCGTTTCCTGCAAGACGGCATCGTTCACGTCTGAACCGTCTTTTTCATCAATTTTTTGCCGGACGATGCGGTAAATGCGGCTCAATTCTTCAACGGGATTTACAGTATAAGCATCTTTATCTAAAAAGTTGCGGTAGCCGTAGATAATCATTCCGAATTGTGTTCCCCAATCGCCAAGATGATTATCGCTGATGACGTTATGCCCCCGAAACTTCAGCAGACGGTAGACCGCATTGCCGATGACCGTTGAGCGCAGATGTCCGACGTGCATTGGCTTCGCAACATTCGGACCGGAGTAGTCGATAACAATGGTTTTCCGTTTGTCGTGCGGCAGTACTTCGATGCCGAGTTGCTGTGTATCGGCTGAAGCCCTTTTCAGTAATTTTTCGAGCAACCCATTTGACAGCCGCAGATTGATGAAACCGGGACC
>WRCR01000448.1 GCA_009783865.1 Planctomycetaceae bacterium
CATGACTCCGGTCTGCTCAACGAGAATCCTGCCGTAGTTTTTAATGCCGCCGGTTAACTGCGGAGTTGACAGTACGATGCCTGCCGCTAAATCGGTTGCTACCTCGATCGCAGACAGCGACATGATTCTGTCGAATTCCCATGATTGCGTATCAGCGTTCCACGTGTACCTGACGGTTGCCCCGTTGTTATTCTCGTCGGCGGTGACTAAAGCCCAATCGCCGGTATTCCATAGCGGGTCTGCTATCACAAGCAGAAGGTCAGCGTAAGTTGCTGCACGGATTCCGGTGTCTTCGCTGGTCATGCCTTGTTGCAATGATGCAATATCCGCAATAGCTTTTTTCAGGGCAAGAACGTTTTCTTTGCTTTGGAAGCCGGGCTGACTTTCGTCCGCCATCGGCATCGGATTAGAAAACATCTGTTCGATGCCCGCCCCGGTATAAAACCACGTCACGTCTGCAAGGATTTGGTCTATCGCAGAATGAACTGTAAAGCCGATGTTCGTCTGAAAATATCCGCCGGTTTTGCCTTCGATGACGAAATCGCTGTCCGCAATTCCGTTTTCAAAAACATACCATTTTTCTTCGTTGATAATCCAGATGCGCAGCCCCTTCACCCGCTGTCCTTGTGTTGCGTAAAGCGCAGTAGCAACGTCGGGTGCTTGAAATCCTATACCGGTATACTCTTCATATTGCCTCGGCAGTTTCGCATCGGTTGCGGCGATGCCGACAGCGTTCTGCGATATTTTACCTTGCAGTATTCCTTCTGCCTGCGCCGCTCTTTGCGCTTCGTTTTGTATTGCGGTTTGCAAAGCACCTTCGGCTTGACCGGCACGCTGCGCTTCGGTGAGTATCGCCGATTCGTTTTCTGTGATTTGTCTTTGCAGTTCGTTGTTGATGATGTCTTCGTCAGCGGAAGGGCGAAAAATTGACAAGTCCTGCGATTCCGGTATGTCGGTTAACGCTGCGAGTCCCAATTCAACCGCTGACAAATCACCTATCAATTCAACGCCGTTGATTTGCGGCTTGTTTTTCAACTTTTCGTAGTCCGATGTTCCGCCTGGTCCGGTGCCGTCTCCGCCGTGTTCGCCGACGTAGTCCTCGACCGAATCGCTTGGCACTTCCATTCCAAGCGTTGCGATTTGCCTCTGAATTTTATCTCGTTCAAGTATTGCCATTATCCCGCCAATTCAATTCCGGTGTTCTTTCCCTTCCGCTAAAACCGCGACGCAGTCGCCGTAACCCCTTGCCGATGCAAGGAATCTGTCCATCACGTCTTTCGTCATCCAGCACCCGTCTCCGGTCTCTCCCAGCGTTCCCGTCACGTACCTTTTACCATGCGAGTTAATCCACAGGTAGTAATCAGTACCTTTCAGTTTCACCCAGCCGGCAAAGTGTGTGGCATGCGCCCAACTGCCGCCGATTGATGCCAGCGGCATACCATTACCGTCCTTGCTCGCGCCGGATACCCGCGTTCCGTTGCCAAGCGCGACCGCAACACCGCCGCGCAGACATTGACGAACCTTCTCTGCTGAATTCAAAAAAACAATCGCCGATTGGTTTTCCAGCGCGTTCTTTTTTGCTCCCGGCGTGAACGACGGCACACGTTGATTTTGCGTCCCGATGTCCTTGATAAGATAATTGCCTTCCCGGTTGCAGAACTGCGCCATCTTTGACACCGTCTGTCCATTTGCCATCCGCCCGCCGTGGGACAGCACATACGTTCCAATGGGATTGATGAGGTTCGGAGTTTGATGTCCGCCCAGCGCAATGTTCGTCAACAGCGAAGACGAATACGCAAACCCGAAAGCATGACCGCAGCACGAACCTATGCTCCCTTGCGAAAAATATAACTGGTTAGTATCAAGTCCCAGCCGCTTTGCTATGTTATGCGGCAGCACAAAACCGATGTTGTCGCGGTTGAAATCCGCAATCACGTCTTCACGACGGTCAAGCCATTCCTCGAACTCGCCATCCCAATTGATGACCGGCATGTCTCCGGACTCGTAAATTTGATTGAGCGATACAGCAGACGACACCATGCCCGCCCGCAACTCGATGCTCTGCGCATCGTCCGGCAAGCAGCCGTTCACAAAACCGCTGTCGTCGCGTAAGTTAAATGCTTTTTTCATCTGAAGGTATCCTTTACATCTAGTAGAACATCATCTGAATAACCTGACGCGGCGATAAGTTTGTCTAGGCGGCTCACAACTTCCTTCCACGCATTGTGGCTTCGTATTGACGCTGTCCATGTTTTCCATTCTACCGCCCGTGACTCCTTTGGTGTTTTTATCGTCTCCTCCGCCGCCTGCCGGACCAACGATATCTTGTTCTCCGCTGTCGGTAATGATTTTGCCGTCTGGTAAATCTGCTGCGGGGAATCCTTCGAGACAATTGGTGGTTTCGGCAGCGGGAACTTCCATGACCCGCTGCCCGAAACAAAAGGGTAGAAACTGAAACCCAGCACCAAGCCGAAGAGCATACCGATTAAAAACAATCGGTATCTTTCCACCATCTCGGCAAGCCCTGAAATAATACTTGCATCCAACTGCGCTTGCAGTTCTGCAACTTTCGCTTCGAGTTCCTTCTTGGTCTTTTTTACATTCGTTCCTTTTGATACCATTTTTACATTTCCCTTCTTCTGTAATTCGTTAACTATTGCTTCGAGTTCTTCTTTCGCCGTATTGCCTGATAAAAGCGTAAGATTTATTTGCGGACGATACTTTAACATGTAACACACCTGAAATAATCCTAACCCAAAACTTGCTAATTCAATAACAAACATTCCTGCCTCCTTCTAAAAACCGTACTTGCCGATTCTCGAAGGAGAGTGTATAATCCTTCTCGACAAGTGTTGTTGGTTAACACTCTGTCCATGCCCTGAAGTTGTTATTGCAACGTTCGGGGCTCTTCTTATTTTGTCCGCCGTAACTTCCGGCGGCGAAAACCCTTTCACTTTTTCATAATTTCCACAACCGCCAGCCGCGCCAATTCGGCGGCCGGTGTGCCTTCCGGCGCAAGTCCCAGCGGTTCCAAATGCCGCCGAACCTCCTCTATTTCTTCTGCCGTCCGCTTGTCTGCCGCCTCATCCGCCGTCTCTCCCGCCGTTCTGACATACAAACCATGCAGCCGGTTTAATTCCTTCCGTGCCGCCAAAATCATCTTCCGCTCCTCAATTGGAACGTCGGAATCGTACAGCCGCTTTATATCTTTAATCGCTTCCTGGAAAGCGCTATCAAGTCCGTCCATAAAACTTTTTTGAAATAAATAAACAAAACTCTATCTCCCGCCCCCCCCGCCGATGGTTTTTAA
>WRCR01000449.1 GCA_009783865.1 Planctomycetaceae bacterium
CGTCCCAGCCGAAGAAAAAAATCGTGCCGCCGGTTTGTTTCCGCATGACAGCGGCAATTTTTTCGGCAAACTCAATCGGCGCAATAACATCGGTTTCGATAATCCGTCTCAATTTTTCTTCGAACCGCAGTTGTTTGATTTCTTCGGACATTAAGTCCAAACCGGCGGCGTTGACCCAAACGTCAATCTTCGGAAAATAATTTGCTACCCGCTCGAAAAACCGCTGCCGCTCTTCCGGTTTGCTGAAATCCGCAGCGCAGTATGAACATTTATTAGCGAACAAATTTTGAATGGTATGCTCATTACGGAATGTATGCAGGAAAAGTGAAGCACCGGTTTCCAGAAACCGCTGTGCAATTTTTGAACCGATTCCGCCGGATGCTCCGGCAATGACAACATTAGTTCCGCTGAAATCAAATCCAATGTGCTGCGGCATTTATTGTTCGGTGTTTCCCTTGTACAGTTTTCGGTCAATAGCCGGAATATAATTAGTCCACACGCCGGAAAGATTGCTGTCGTCCCGCATATATTTTTGAAATTCGGCAACTTTGGAATCCAGCGAATCAATATAGTGCAGGGCAATCGCTTCAAGGGTCATCGGCAGTTTCACGCTTTGATTCTCATACGCTCCGTGGTGTGAAAGAACAAGATGTTTTAACATCATTGCCGTCTCTTCATCGAATTTTTCGCCGGTCAATGTTTCCGCTTCACGAATTTTTTCGAGAAGAATTTCCAAACCGAGAACAGGATGCCCCAGCATCTGCCCTTGATTTGCATAATAGAAATCGTTTTCGTATCCTAGTTCTTTGGTCTTGCCGATGTCGTGCAGAAACGCCCCGATTATCAGCAAACTGCGGTTCAGTTGCGGATACAGCGCGGCAATTTGAGCGGCTACTTCGACCATCTGCGTTGTATGGTCGAGAAGTCCGCCGATACAGGCATGATGAAGTTTTATACCTGCCGGCGCACGGCAGAAATCGTACATAAACGCCTCGTCCGCCAAAAAGCAGTCAGCAAGATTCAACAAATCCGGCTGCGTAATTGTTCGAAGTATTTCCTGAAGCCGCGCTTTCCGTTTCGGAACATCGACTTTGTCGGAACTCTCGTAGTCCGCTAAATTAACATCGCTTAATCCAACGGGAGTCATCTTGCGGGCAATTAACTGAAGGTTTCCCTGAAACCGCTGCGTATCGCCGACAACGTGAACAAAGCCGTTGTTTTCATAATACTCCGCCTGTTCCGCAGTGATGCTCCAGAAACGCGCACTCACTGTGCCGGTTTTGTCGGACAAGTCGAATTGTAAATATAAGTTGCCGTTCTTGTTAGGACGCAACTGTTTCGAGGACAGGCGGTAAATGCTGTCTATTTTATCGTTTTCACGAATCTGGTTAATAAAAAGATGAGACATGTTGTATCGGTTAGTTTGTATAATCTATTCTTCGTCAATTCGTCCTAATACTATTAAACTTTGGTCATCGGTTTGCGGTGTGTGTCCCGAAAAACTCTCAACGGCATTGATGAAATTCTGTCCAAAATCAACGACCGGCACAGTTTTCGTCTTTTTCAGATAGTCGATAACACCTTCCATCGTAAAGTACTTGTCCTGCGAATTCATTGCGTCCGTGATACCATCGCTGATAATCAGCAGTTTTTGTCCGTTCTGAATAGTGAATCTGGTTTCGGGATATTCCGTATCGTCCATCACCCCCAGCGGCAGACCGATGTTATTTTCTCCGAGCATTTCCACTGTTCCGGTACTCTGAGTGACTAGAATCGGCGGAACGTGACCGGCATTGTGAAAAACGATTTCATTCGTCTTCGGGTCAAGTATTCCAAAGAAGAACGTAATAAAGCGGTTGTCCCACCGCGGCTCGCTGAAAATTTTGTTGATGCGTTTAACCATGTTTTCAAAACGGCTTTCAATAATCAGACAGGAACGCACTTCGGAGGAAAGTTTTGCCATGAGCAGTGAGGCAGGAACCCCCTTGCCGGAAACATCGCCGAGAGCAAAAACGATGCGCCCGTCAGGCAGTGGAATATAATCGTAGTAGTCGCCGGCAAGATATTTTGCAGGCCGGTAAAAATCGTAAAAACTGTAATTTTTAACAACCGGCGGTTCGGACGGCAACAGTCCCCGCTGAACCGAATTAGCGATTGTCATTTCTCTGTCCAGCATTTGGTCGTGAACGGCAACTTCCTGAAGTTTTACGTTCTGAATTGCAATCGCAACCTGATAACCGAGTGCAATCAGCAAATCAAGGTCTTCGCGTAAGAATTTATTTCCGGTAGAACGCGCATCGACTTCAATAACTCCGAAGGTCTCCGCACCGTCATAATCCATTATCGGTGTTGCCATCATCGAATAGATATTGTAATTAACGATACTTTCGCTGACATCGAACCTTGGGTCGTTTTTCACATCTTCGGAAAGAATCGCTGCCCTTGAATTGGCAACTTTCTCCAATATGGTTCTCGAAAGACGAAAATTTTCCTGATTGTCCGCATACCGGTGTTTGTATGCCCTTACGTCCAGCCGTCCGGTCTGTTCATTTTTTAACAAGATGAAAGCACAATCCGCCTGCGGCAATATCTTCAGAAGGTTTGTGACCAACTGCATTAGTACGTTGTTTATACCTGCGCCGAGATGCCGTCCAATATCGATCATCGCTTGTAATTTAACTGCGGCATTGCCGGGTGAAATGTTTGGACGGTTTTCGTATAGTTGTATTTTCGCTTTTACAGCGTAATCATCTTCTCCAATGGCATCGTCGAGGTAGACACCAGTATTATCGCTGTTAATTACTTTGGTTTCTTTTCCGGGTATGTATGGTTCACCGGCGTAAAAGACCAATTCGGAATCGCATAGACGGATAATATCGCCTTCGTGTAATTTAACTTTGCCGACGGTTTGACATTCGTTTAGGAAAGTGCCGTTTCTGCTTTTCAGGTCTTCGAGATAAAATCCGTCGCTTTCCACTAGGATTCGGGCGTGAACCCGGCTGATGCCGCCTGCTTCCAAGCAAACATCGCACTCCGGTAAACGTCCCATTCTAACCGAATCTGTGGTTATCGGGAAAATCTTCTGTAGTTCTACATCAGGATATCGTGTACACAAAAAAGCCATAACAACACCTTAAATTCAATGCTGTGGTTCAATCATTCGGACAGTTGGGCCGAAACGCGCTCAAAAGGATCGCGTCATTATATCATATTCTTCGGGAAAAGACCATAGGCAAAAAATGCTGCGTAAAAATTTACTCTCCTATCGCGGCACTTTTTGCCCTTGCGAAGCCCCTGATTTTTGGTA
>WRCR01000450.1 GCA_009783865.1 Planctomycetaceae bacterium
TTCGTCCGCAAGACCGCAAACGAGTCCAGCACTTGATACGTCTGTTTTTTCATATTCCTCTTTTATCCGCTTGCACGCGATGTCAAAATACTTCTTTTCTTTTTCGATGCCGATAAACTTCCGCCCGCTTGCCGCGCAGGCAACGCCGGTAGAGCCGCTGCCCATGAAGGGGTCAATTACGGTGTCGTTTTCGCTGCTATAACTTTTTATCAGCCACTGCATCAGCGCAAGCGGTTTTTGCGTCGGGTGATAATCATTCTCGTTTTTTATTTGCAAAACACTGCCCGGATGAATATACCCATCTGATCCCGTTTGTGTCCACACACGCGTTGGGTAACAGGTACCAACTCTGCTGACAACCTTCTTTTCTTTTCCGGCATAAACTCGACCGCCTGCGGTTTTCTGCGGATTATATTTTTTTCCTGCTCCCGGACATCCAAAGACAAGGATATTCTCGTGCTGGCGCATCGGCTGCTTGTTTGCGTTGAGGAAGCCGCACTTGTTATTCTTTGCCCAGACCAAATCATATCGGTACCACTTGTACTTCGATGCCGCCAAATCGAACATGAAGCGCCCGGCGGCAAAGAAAACATAGTTTGCTGCTGCTTTGCTTTTGGCACTGACTATATCCCAGAAATGCGCAAGCGGAATGTACACATCCCAATCGCACGCCGTTGAATTGTACGGCGGGTCGCTTATTACCGCATCGGCGGCGATGTCCAATCTCGGCAGTATCTCGAAGCAGTCGCCGTGATAAAGCGTGCAGTTTCCGATGGTTATGCTTTTCAGTTGTTTCATTTTTCCTTTTGTCATCTTGTCATCCTTTCATTTTTTATCCCCCGCAGCCGCCGCAGCCCCGCGCCCATGTTCCGCCTTGCGGTGCTGTTGCATAACTTCCTTCCGCCGGTTCATAATGTTTGCACTTTTCCGGCGTGCAGTCCCGCAGGCACTGCGTCTTGCTGTGAACGCATTGTATTTTCCTGCTGTATCCGTTGGCGCAGGGCTTGCCGGTCTGCTTCGCTTTTTTACAGGTTGCCATCAGTCCGCTCCCAATCGTCTATGTTCCATTGCATCAGTCCGGCTTCGTAGGTCTCAACGTCAAGCAGTTGCGGATTATTTCCGCCGCCGGAAAGTTTGTATTGCCCGCAGCACATTACAAAACCAAAATCACTTGAACGTTGTATTTCTCCAATGATATTTCCGTCAACAGTATATTGAGTGTTGTTTACAACATACCTGTCTGGGCAACACAAACTATTAGTCAAGATATTATGAAATCTGTAAATATCATCAATTCCAAGACAAGACGATCCAGGGTACTTACATTCTGTATCCAGAAACGGATTCGCATACAATATGTCGCTATATGTTTTTTCAACTATTATATTAAACGGAGATGTGCTATAAATTCTTACTGTTAAAGTATTATCTGAAGTGTTAAAAGACATGTTAAAACTGTATCTGTCTGGAAAATCAACAACGTCTGCTGGAAAATCAATAGTGTCCACTACTTCATCGCCATATACTACAACAACCGTCCTTGTTCCATCGGTATAACGTTTTGAATATGCGTTGTGTCCGCGCCCCTGATACGTTAAACTGTCTTGACACCATTTTTGCATAAAGGTTGGATGCTGGATATTCGTGTAAAAAGAGTTGTCATACGGATTGACAGGATACGTACCTTCTCTATGAACCGTTTTTATAACTGTTAAAGACATGTTGCTATGTGTTGTGTCACTATTATACATTACATCAACATGTTCACTTGCAGACACATCTAAAACCAAATCAGTTTTGTGAAAAACCAGAATCCTGTCGCTTTGATAGAAACTGTAGAGTTGCTGATACGGTGTTATAACAGCACCGTAATATCTTCCTTTCGGGCATAAAACTGATTTCTCATCAAAATGAAAGGTTAAAAAATGTTCATTCGCCAACGTATTTTCGTCATAGATTTTAGTATCCTTCCAAAAAATCTGAGTTTTGGTGTCTGTGTTAATTTTGCAAAATCTGGAGTATCCTAGCGGAATAACTCCATAACCTATTTTTGCAATCTTTTCCTTCAAACAATTTCGCTCTTTGTAAAATATGTCTGCGGGTAAACTGAATTGGTTACCTTCATACATTCGTGATAATGTTAATCCGCTTACAGAATAAGACGGCGGATATACTGGCGCACCGGCAGTCGGCACAAACTCCTGCCCGTCGAGGTACGCCCACTCGTTATATCGGTTGCGGAAGAAAAACTTTCCGCCGCAGCATTGCACCGTTGCAGTTGTCACCGGCTCTCGGCAGCATTTGCATATTACCTGCGCTGCCTGTTTCAGTTTCTCGTGTGTAAATACTTTACTCATTTATGATTGCGGTGGTTTATTGGCGGGACACGGATGTTGAATCGCGACGAGTTTTCGGTTCGTCGATGTCGTTCCGATTCGGGCAACGGCTACTTTCGTTCCTTCCGGCACCTTTTTCTCCGCTGGTATCAGCACCGCATGCACGGTAAATTCGAATTCTGTCCCATCGCTGTCTTTGACTTTGATGGTTGATTCGCCGTTGAATTCCAAATCGCTTTCCAGCGCGGCATAATACTCGCCGACGGTTTCAACTGCCATCCAGCGGGTGAGCATTTCCGGCTCGTCCGGCGTCGTCTGCGCATCAACAAACGCCTCGTTTTCAATCTCATCAACTTTGATAACTTTGACTTGCGTTCCGATAAGCAGCACTTCGTCATCGTCTTCTGCGAGTTCATGACAGATGCAAGGTTCGCCGTACTGCACCGAAGTGTTTTCTGGATATTCCCGACCGATAAGTTTGACTTTGCCCTGCGGTTTTGCGCTGTCGTATTGCGGGTCGTCGTCAAAAAGATGTCCGCCGACGGTTTCGGTGATGAGGGCGTAGATTGTTTCTCCGCCGCCCGCGCCGCCGCCCGCGCCGCCGATGAGTTGCCAGCGTCCATCATAAAACGCGCTGCACCGTTGCCCCGCCGACAGCGGCGGAGCAGACGAAAAAGACGGAGCGTATAGAGTAATATCTTCTGCGTCTTCCCGTGCTTCGTATCCCGCGCCGCTGTCAAACAATCGCTTTGCAGTTGTTTTAAAAATGCCGCTGCTGTCTATATCCCACGCACCGGTTAACTCAAGGACTCCAAGTTGCAGTAGGGTTTTTCGTCCGGCGGATTCCGCTCCGCCTGCTTCAAATGCCCGCAGTATGCCCGGCAATCTTTCGGCGGCGCTTTTAGAGAGTGTGTAAATTTTTTCTGCCATTATATCGCTCCAAAATTCGGTATATTTAGCGGCGCAAA
>WRCR01000451.1 GCA_009783865.1 Planctomycetaceae bacterium
CGCCGCTATGGCATCGAGTTCGTAAAAGGGGATAGATCTTGGTATCGGTTCAAAGAGTACCTGATTTAACTTGAAGATTTTCTGCTGCGATTTGCTGTTAATATCGGGCGGCGGCAGTTGCGGTGACGTAACTTTAACACCGGGCAAAGGCGATGTTGCCTGTTGGATTTGCTGTTCAATCCGATAGCGGTCCCAGGTTTGTTGCGAGTGAACACTTTCCGCACGGGTTGGGTCAGGCGGAACTTGGGCGAACACTTGTCCTGCCGCCGGAAAACCTGCAAGAAACAAGATTGTAATGGCTTGATACAGGTATTTTTTTGACATAGATAGACGGGGGGTAAATTCGGTACGATGCTAACTGCGTCCTTGCCGACAATGCTTTCCTTACCTACGTTGGTATCTACTGATACCTCCAGTACATACTGCGAAAACTGGTTCTTCATTGCACAATCGGCAGAATCATTGAAAACTTGATGATTTCTGTCAAAGTAGCGGTTTTGCTAAATAAAGGGGATGTACTTGTACGTACGTTGAACGCCAGAAAACTGTCCGAGACTGCCGCTAAACGTGTTATAACTCAAATCCGAAATAATTCTTTGCGTTATAATAACAGATGTTTCCGACCATTTTGCCGACCATTTCGTAGTCCATCGGAATAAGACCGGTCTTCATATCTTCGCCGAGCAAGTTACAAAGTATCCGGCGAAAATACTCATGACGGGTATAAGACAAGAACGACCGGCTGTCGGTCAGCATGCCGACGAACAGCGACAGCAAACCATGATTCGACAGGCATTTAAGTTGATTTTCCATTCCGTCTTTTTGGTCAAGGAACCACCAGCCGCTGCCGAACTGCATCTTGCCCGGGGTCTTGCCGTCCTGAAAGTTGCCGATAAGCGTCGCCAACATATCGTTCCATGCGGGATTCAAGTTGTACACGATGGTCTTCGGCAATTTATTTGTGCTGTCCAAAGCAGCGAAAAAGTTTGACAGCGATTCTGCAATGTTGCCGTCAATCATTGAATCGAAACCGGTATCGGGACCGAGTTTATGGAAGAACCGTATGTTATTGTTGCGCATTGCTCCAATGTGCAGTTGCATAGTCCATTGTTTGTTGTAATTCATGATGGCAATATCTCGCAGCCCAGCCGCCTGTAATATATTAACCTCGGTTTCTTTGATGACATTGATGTCTCGCAAACGAAGGAAAATTGATTCGACTTGCGAAATATCATCAGACATTGAATACGATAACCGCCCAAATCCATGGTCGGATAATCGGCAACCGTTTTCGTGAAAATAGTCGTGCCGTTTGTTTAATGCATCAAGCAAGTCGTCAAACGAAAGAATCGGATTTCTTGCAACATCTGCCAAGCGTTCCAGGTATTCGTAGTAATTCTTGACGCTTCTGTACGTGACCTGTCCAGTTCCAGTCGGTTCCGCACATTGCATTGCCTTATCCGGTCTGAACGTCGGCAGGACTTGAATATCGAAACTCCCGTCGTCTACCGGCGGGCGTAAGCCCGCCGCTCCTCTGTTGCCGTCTGCCGTCTGCCGTCTAATTTCCTGATGGTATTCGAGCGAATCAATCGGGTCGTCGGTGGTGCAGACGAGTTTGACGTTCATCTGCCGCATGATGCCGCGGGCGGAGAACTCCGGCGTTTGCAGTTTGGCATTACATTCGTCCCAGATGCTCTTGGCAGTGGACGGCGACAGCAACTTGTCAGCAATACCGAAGGGACGTTTCAATTCCAGATGCGTCCAGTGATAGAGCGGATTGCGGAGCGTCTTCGGCACTGTTTCCGCCCATGCCTGAAACTTTTCCCAATCGCTTGCGCTGCCGGTGATGTATTCCTCGCTAACACCGGCGGCGCGCATTGCCCGCCATTTGTAATGGTCTCCGGCAAGCCAGATTTGCGTCAGGTTTTCGAAGCGGCGGTCTTCCGCTATTTCCTTTACCGGCAGATGACAGTGATAGTCGATTATCGGCTGCGCTGCCGCAAACTCGTGATAAAGCCGAACAGCGGCTTCGCTCTGTAACAGAAAATTGTCGGAGATGAAAGTCATGTGATTATCGGGTTGTTATGGAAAATTTCTTTCGGTACATTGTAATCAATTCTTGTAACATATTCAACAATCGTTTAGCGTGCGGTTCTACGAACCTCCGTTAAATAGGCACGGCATTTATCGAGGAACTCTTGATATCCCGCACTTTGATAGTCGGGATAACTCCACGGCAGTGCCTTCCATTGTTTCTGCGTGTAAAGAAGCGTCGTTTCCGCAAAAATGCCGTCCGAAAGATATATCCGGTGAGCATGGTCTTTAGTCGAAGCAAGAATGAACTTGCCTAAATCGAGATAACCGGGGTCGAGATTCAAGGGACGCACCAGTGGACTTTCGCTTTCCCGTTTGTATTGTTCTTCCCATTCATTCGTCTGCCGTTTAATTGCCGGCAATTCGGCGGGGGCTATCAAACGTTCAAAAGCCCACAGTTGCTTCGGAATGACCGCTCCCATCGTTGCGGCATAATAGTCCGTGAAATCCTCAACGTGAAACAGACCGCTCTCCAATGCAATGAGTCCGTATTTTTCTTCCATATTTTGCTTCGCCCAAGCAAAAGCGGCGGTCTCGGCACTAAATACCGCTGTGAAAAGCAATACGGGGGAAGGTGATTTGATGTCGCCCATTGTTACGGCTGCGTAGGATTACTGTATTTCTGAAATACGCCTGCGCTAAACTTACTTTCGGTGAAATTGTAAGAGGGACTGTATTTTTATCCGCTTATTTGTTATTATAACCGAAAGATACGGAAACAGAAAATAATTCTGGACAAATAATTTCGTGTACTGGCGGCTATTCATTTTTTTTATAACGGTATCGATACTTGAACTACTCGACGTTTTTTTCGTTTCGGGGTTCTTTTTCGGGCTGCTGCTGTCAGTTGCCGGTGCGGTTGCCGGTACAATTTTGGGAATACGTCAGTTTGCATCTCACCTGCGGCAGTTGAATTCGGCTATGCGTGTTGACGAATCCCCGGCAATTCCGTTTCTTAATCTCGTCTTGATAGTTCAGGCGATAACTCTTTTGCTGCTGCCCGGTATTATTTCCACTGTGCTTGGGGTTTTATTGTTAATTCCGCTGATTCGTTACCTTGTGGTTTCGCATATCATACTTCGATTTAGGGAGTATCATCACGCCGAACAGCGTAAACCGAAACAGAAGCAGCCGGACATCATTGACATTTGAGCAGAAAGGTTACAACCGGTTTGAAAGCAATACGCCCTTCCAATCTAATCAAGTTA
>WRCR01000452.1 GCA_009783865.1 Planctomycetaceae bacterium
CCTCGAACCGCTGCGCAACGGCATCATAAAATATGTCAACGGAACGCCGATTTATGTCAAAGACGTAGCCGACATACACATGGTTCTCAAAAAGAATTCATATTTCAATCAAAGCAAAGGACAGTCGTCCATGATTTTTGCGTTCAAACGCGAAACCGGCGCAAATGTTCTGACCGTTATCAAAGAAATCAAAAGGGTTATGAAGGAACTGGACACCGAAAACGGACCTTTTGCCCAATACAAAAATGACCGCTATCAGATTCGTCCCCGCCTTGCTTATGATGACTCAATGTATATCGACAAGGCGATTGCTCTCGTTAAAAGAAATCTGTACGAAGGCAGCATACTTGCCGTTATTATCCTGCTGATATTTCTGCGAAGTACAAGACCGACATTGATTATCGCGCTGTCAATTCCGATTTCTATTCTCGGAACTTTCGTCGTACTTTATGCTGCCGGACGTAATATCAACATCATTTCAATGGCGGGATTAACTTTCGCTGTCGGTATGGTAGTTGATGATGCTATCGTAGTTCTCGAAAACATTGACCGGCATCTTCACATGGGTAAAACGCCGTTTAAGGCGGCATACGAAGGAGCGCGAGAAGTTTGGGGCGCAGTACTTTCGGCAACATTAACAACCGCTGCGGTCTTCGCACCGATTTTAACAATTCAGGAAGAAGCCGGTCAACTTTATTACGATATCGGAATTGCAATTTCTGCCGCCATCATATTTTCACTTCTTGTTTCGATAACGGTAATTCCTGCCCTTGCGGTGAACACATTGGAAAGTACTGACCGCCCGCGCTCAGCACCCATCAGGGCTTTTAAGGCACTGTTCGGACTTGCCCCTTTGTGCCGCATTATTAATGATGGTTTCGCGCGTTTCCTGTACTATATCATGGCACCGAATTTATCCGGCGTTTCAATTCGGATTATATTCTCTGCGCTCATAACCCTTATTTCGCTTTACCTGTGTTATATCTGGATGCCGCCCGCCAGTTATTTACCTAACGGAAACAAAAACTATGTTTCCAGTGTTGTCAATACGCCGCCGGCAACTTCATATCGTCAAAACGTCTATATGGGGCAGGTATTGCAGGACTCGCTGCGCCCTTATTGGGAAGCAGAAAGCAGAAACGATTTGAAGCATCTGCCGCCGATAGTTGACATCAGAACCGGCAGAGAAATATCGGATATCGCCCCGATTCGTGAAACCTGGACGGTCTTTACTACGAGCGGTATGCGGGTAATGGCAATGAGTCAGGATAATCAAAACGTACAAAATCTTGTTGCATTGCTGAACTCAAAAATCAATCAGTTACCCGGTGTTACCGGCATGGCAACGCAGAGCTCAATTTTCGGACGGCGCAGTGCAGGTAACCAGTTGCAGGTAGAGGTTACCGGTACCGATATGGTACGTCTCCGTGATTCTACTGCATATTTTGAAAAACGTCTCATCGGTATTTTTTCGCAGGCAGGTGTTCGAACAAGTCCCCCGAATTACCGAATCAACGGACCGGAATTTCAATTAGTTATAGACCAGCCGAAGGCGAAAGAACTCGGCATCGGACTGTCGCAAATCGGTTTGATGGTGCGTTCACTCATTGACGGGACCTACAGCGGAGATTACGACTTTGAAGGCGACAATATCGACCTGTATGTTATCCGTGACCCGGATATTCCGCTCACGCCGCATAATGTTGCGGACTTGCCCATTGCAGTAAAAGTGACGAATAATACGGAAATGATTATTCCGCTGTCCGAAATTGTCAAGTTCAAACATTCGGAGTCATCGCAGCAGATACGCCGTTATGAACAGCAGCGGGCAATTCAAATTCTTGTTTCCACGCCGGACGAAATGTCGCTCGAAACTGTGCAGGACATCGTCTATAAGACGTTTGAGGAATGTAAAGCCGAAGGCGGCGTAACACCGGATACCCGAATCATTCTTGCCGGCAGTGCAGATAAACTTATGCAAACGCGGCAAGCGATGCTCGGAAAATGGACGGGCTTCAACGGCGAATCAATTTATTCTTTGCTGACGAGCAGATTCTTCCTTGCGCTGCTCATTGTGTATCTGCTGTTGGCGGCGTTGTTTGAAAGTTTTTTGTACCCGTTTGTTATTATGTTCAGTGTACCGCTTGCAATGACCGGCGGTATATTAGGACTGGCATTTGTGAATTATCTCGACCCGACGCAGCAGATGGACACGCTTGCGATGCTTGGTTTCGTTATTCTCATCGGCATCGTCGTCCGCAATGCGATTTTAATCGTGCATCAAACGTTAAACTTCATAAGAGGTTACGGCGAAAGCGAAGAAGAAGTACTCGAAAAGTTCCCGTATCGGGAAGCGGTCTGCGAGTCGGTTAGAACCCGTATGCGCCCGATTTTCATGACTTCGCTGGCAATGATATTTGGTATGCTTCCGCTGGTATATGCTCACGGCGAAGGCAGTGAACTTTATCGCGGTTTGGGCGCAGTTGTACTCGGCGGCTTGGTATGCTCAACGATATTCACACTGTTCCTCATTCCGATGCTGTTCTCGCTTGTACTCGATGCGCAGCACATGTTTAAGAAAGAAGAAATCAAAGCCGAAAAACTATGACCAAGACAGCCCTTATAACAGGTATTACGGGACAAGACGGTGCGTATCTTTCCCGTTTTTTGCTTGACAAAAATTACATCGTCCACGGCATCAAACGCCGCAGTTCGTCTTTCAATACCGGAAGGATAGACAGTATTTATCCTGAAGCCGATGATAAGACGGCGCGACTCCACCTGCACTTCGGCGATATGACCGACGCAACTAATTTGGTGCGCATCGTTCAGGAAACACAGCCCGATGAGATTTACAACCTTGCGGCAATGTCGCATGTCAAGGTCTCGTTTGAGATGCCGGAATACACCGCCGATGTAGACGCATTGGGAACGCTTCGGCTGCTTGAGGCAATTCGTTTGCTGGGGTTGGAAAAGAAGACGCGTTTTTATCAGGCATCGACTTCGGAACTTTACGGCGGTCAATCCGAAGATGCTTATTCCGAAACATCGCCGTTTGAACCGCGAAGTCCTTATGCCGTTTCTAAACTGTTTGCGTATTGGACAACGGTCAATTACCGCGAGGCGTATAACATTTTTGCCTGCAATGGAATTCTTTTTAATCATGAAAGTCCGTTGCGCGGCGAAACATTTGTTACCAAAAAGATAGTCCGTTCCGTTTGCCGGATTAAAAAGGGACTGCAAAAAAAACTGGTTATCGGCAACATTAACGCAAAGCGCGATTGGGGTTATGCGCCCGAC
>WRCR01000453.1 GCA_009783865.1 Planctomycetaceae bacterium
CCTAACATCAAGCCCTAAATTAAAAAATTTTATTGACGTAACTGCTTGAAAACAAAACACTTCTGTAAATTGTATCATTTTGCACATGGTGACTACCTATTTTAACGTTATTTTACCTATTTTAACATTTCTGCTTTAAACAGGGACTAAAGTCCCCGTCTCTTTAGTATCATTTTTATCGGCGGAAATTCTATCACACCCGCTAATGCTGGCAAGAGCAAAAAGTGCCACCGGGAGTGGCGAGTAGTGAGTGAACGAGAAATCAGAGCGGTGTTGCGCAAGCGACAGCAAACCTATCGAGAAGGTGTTGAGCGTGGCGGAACCTCGCGCCGTTGACTGCTCTGACCTGGTCGCCATGAATCCCCTCCTGGTCTGGGTGAACCTTGAGGAATTACATCCCGTCTGGACGGACTTTGTGCGGGCGGACTGATACCGAATCGGCTTGCCGGATTAGCATTTGCTCCTTTGGAAACGAGGAACTTGGCAACTTCAGAGTTGTTTCTGGCTATTGCCGCAAGGAGCGGAGTTTTGCCGTCCTTGTCTTTCGCATTAACATCAGCCCCTTTGGAAACGAGATATTCGATAACGGCAAAGAGAAACAAGAACGGTGTAATCTGCCGGATATACCCGCTATCGAAGAACTTCTGCCTATCGAGGACTGTATAAGTGAAGTTCTGATTACGCCTATTCACCGCATTGTTCCAGCGGGAACCGCGGCAGTTGGGGCGTTTCTTCGGCAACCAGCAACCACAGCGGCGGCGTGAACATCGGCTTGCTTGACGGCAGCGTGCGGTTCATTTCGGATACGATTAACTGTATTAGTTCGCCGTTGCCGGGAACTATGACGGTGCCGGGACAGGTTAACAGCGGCAAAAGTGCTTTCGGTGTTTGGGGCGCATTAGGAAGCATTGACGGCGGTGAAAATGTGACGCTGTAGTCATCTCTTGCGGGGGTTAAAGCCCCCGCCTCTTTGTGCTTGCGTTTACGTGTTTCATTTCAAATTGCCGATATGAGCATCTCCAAAAATTCTTCAGGCGAATAGACATTTAAGCCGGAGTCGAGGAAGCCGGTTTTGTCCCGTGTTACGACAATGTCAATGTGACAATCATGCGCTGCGGCGGCTTGGACGGCATCCTCGAAGTCGGGCATCGGCAATACCAATGCTTTACCAATAGTTTCCTCACTAACGGTCAAAATAGTCAAGTAATGATGTATCTCTTCAACGGCTTTTCTGGCAATTTTCGCATCACATTTCTGTCGCCGGATACAGTAATAAATATCTGTTACCACTGATGAGGACAAGCAACCGTTGTTCTCGCCGGAGATGAGTTCGTGAAAAACACGTTTTGCATTTTCGGCAAAACCTTCCCGCTTGAGAAAATAATCCAACGCAACATTGGTGTCAATCAGTACATTCATTGGTTATTTCCCCAGAATCCGCTCCATTTTTAGGCATTCAAACTCTTCGTCGGAAAGTCCCTCGAGACATCCGTAGCAGGTATCCATAAATTTCTGAACTTCCTCGGCAGTGGCTTTTCGTTTTTTCTTGATTGGCGATTCTCTTTCTAATCCGTCTTGTTCTTCCTCCACTGACACCACGACCTTGCGGTTGTGATATTCCGGCGGAAGCACAACATATCCTTCCGGCGAAACCTGTGTTTTATATTGTAAGGTTGTCATAAATTATTTCTCCTCCACTTATGTATGCAATTAGGTTTTATAGGGTTAATGTTAATTTCTGTTATTCTACCACACGGCAGGAAATTTTCAACTTTTCAAACCGAAACGGTGAAACCGTTTTTTTATCTTTATCTCACGCTGTTTTCGGATATAATACCGTCCATGAATCAGGAACAATATCTAAAACCGGAAGTGATACAGACGATAAAACGTCTCGACTTGCGTGCGCAGTTTATCGTCAAGGGTTTTATGTCGGGACTTCATTCCAGTCCGCTGCACGGCTTTTCAGTCGAATTCAGCGAACACCGAAAATACACACAAGGAGACGACCCTAACGATATTGACTGGCTCGTCTTCGCTAAAACCGAGAAGTATTACATCCGCAAGTATGAAGCCGAAACCAGTATGAACGGCTATCTTGTCGTTGATTCCAGCCGCTCGATGGGATACACACAGCGGCAGACGATGACAAAATTCGATTATGCGATTTGTCTTTCGGCAGCGTTGGCGTATCTGATGATACATCAGCAAGACCCGGTTGGGCTGTTCACATTTAACGAAAAAGTGCAGCGGTCGATTGCGCCTTCTTCGAAGAGAGCGCAACTTGGTACGCTATTATCGGTCTTATCGAATCTGCGTCCTGATGGGCAGACGAACATCGCCGGTTCGCTCAAGCAGTTAGCGGCAATGTTGAAGCGGCAGAGTATCGTAATGATTTTCAGCGATTTGCTTGCGGAGAACATTGAAAGCATCGGCGAAATAATGAGCGGCTTACATACGCTTCGGCATCGGGGACATGATATTATCGTGTTTCATATTCTTGATGAAGCGGAGGTAAAATTTCCATTTCACGGGGCAGTTGAATTGTTTGACCCGGAATCGGAAGAGCGGATTCGGGGCAATGCGGAGATGCTCAAACGGAATTATCTTGAGGCGTTGGAAGAATACCGCGCCGGTTTTCGGCGTGAGTGTTCCCGCAGCAAGATTGACTATGTGGAGTTGGATACCGGAATGCAGTTTGACAAAGCATTGGCGGAGTATCTGACAAGACGGATTGGAAGGTGAAATCATTTATTATATTTAGCCGGTACTCCGGTTTCGACTCTATTGTATAATTTCTGATTTTATGGTAGATTGGGCGTGTGTTTGAAAAATAATATGAATAATATGTGTTTAGTTGAATAAAGTTATGACCAGTGTTGTTAGTATTGGCAAAAAGGCATCTCAAGGAAAGATTTCAAGTATCGGAGTTCGCAGAAAAAAACCTGATGGTGTTCCGACAAATGATTTAGTTTTCAGTTCTCACCAAGGAACAAACGACCAGGTTTTTCCTTACATAATGTCGCTCTACGTTGCCCCGAATACCACGGTTGCCGACGTAACTTATGGAAAAGGAGTGTTCTGGAAAAACATACCCAAAGATATTTACACGCTAATAAAATCTGACCTTGCCGATGGCGTGGATTGCCGTGATTTACCCTATAAGTCAGAATCGATTGACTGTGTTGTGTTTGACCCGCCATATATGCACTCGCCGGGAGGCACAGCGCATAAAAATCACCAAAACTATGAGGGATACTACCGCAATAACAAGGCACAGTCGGAAAAGAGATATCAC
>WRCR01000454.1 GCA_009783865.1 Planctomycetaceae bacterium
GACCGCCTTCCAAAGTTCCCCTTCCTGCTTCATTGTTACGAAAACCGTCTGTTCCGACCTGTTGTTAACCATCTTAAAACGTTGCCCCGGTATTCCGGTCGCATTACTAAATTCATAACGCAAAATCACGTAATCGCCCCGGAACATATCACGCGGGTCAACCGGAGCAGTTAGTACCTGAATCGTTGTGCCGGTACCAGCCGCAGCGGCAACATGCGGACGCATTTCATTGGTAATCATCGCACCAAGAATGCCGAATTGCAGCAGCGCAACGACAATCACCGCCGTCAAGACGCGACGTTCCGATTGCCAAAGACGTGAAGTCCTGCTGCCGATTGCTTCCAGCCAAAGCGGCACAATAAACTCCGGCGGACTTTCCGCTATCGGTTCTGTGATGCGGAACTTGTGACGGCGAGTCGTCCAAACGTAGACGATTCCGAGCATAAACAGACCGCAGAACATGAAAATCGCCGCTGCGCCAAGCATTCCGCCAATGCCGGAAAACAGGTCAACGTACCGGACAATCGCCCAAAGCAGGAAGAACATCACACCGCTCCAAAACGAATCGCTGCGTTCCTGTCTCAAACCAACTACAATCAGCCGAATCGCTAGTATGAAAATAATGGCGTTGACTGCAAGCATTCCGCATACTACCAACGGATTTTCAAAAAGAACATCGCGGGAATGGAAATAGTATCGTCCAACTTGTCCCGTTGCCGAAGAGATAGCGTAAGAGCCGACCCAAAGCACAAAAATGACGATTGCCAATGTAATAACAATCCTGTTATTGCGGACAAGGTTAAGAAGATTTTCCTTTTGGTTTCGCAGCCGGACTAGACCCAAAAGGAACAAAAAATTGAACGCGGGAAGTATAAAGACCCAGAACAGATAGACAATAAAGTACTCGTCGGCAATTCGAGGATGATTCCAAACATTAGCGGCAAGCAGCCAACCCCAGTAGTTCAGAAAACTCGGTGCAATCAACCCGTCGGCAATTAACAGGACACCGGCGCGTTCCAAAGCGGCATTGTCGATGTTCCTGAACCGCCAAGACGCAGCGGCAACGTAAATGAGTCCAATGAAAACGATGTGAAGCGTCAAATGCGGTCCGAGTCCGCTGCATTGCCCCTGCAAAATCCACCAGAAGCCGAGGAGAAAAACATACAGAGTTGCGGCGAATTTTTTCTGCTGCAAAGCATTAACACTGATTCCAACGGCGGCGAAAAGCGGTAATGACAACGCAGAGAACGGTACAATACCGAACCAGAACACTTGCTGAAGATTCAGAAAGCCGGTCTGGGCTGCAATCACCCAAGAGACCAACAGCGCAACTGACAAGAGATGAAGCGGTGTGCTGCCAACGGCTAGTGCCAATGGAAAGGCTCCGAAAGCCCAGAGCCACAAGCCCATTGGATAATCGGCGGGCAAGTGGAACACTTGTCCGATTTGCCAGATTCCCACGCCGTACATAATACCGGCAAAGAAGAAGGCACCGTCCGCCCAATTTTTCCAACCGCTCTTTCGCAGCCGAAATCCGCCGAGATGCGAAACAGCGAGAACAGTGCCAACTATTCCCAACTTTGAAGCACCGTCAAGGTGCTTCCAGTTGAAACTAATCAGGAGAAACACAGCCAAGCCGACCAGCACTACCGCCAAAGCGAGAACGACTCGAACGTAAAGCGGAAACTCTTTGACCGATTCCATCGGTGATGTTTCGACAAGCGGCTCCGATAAAACGACTTCGTAACGTTGAAGGATAGCGTTTCGCTGTTCCGGTGTGAGCAGATTTTCTTCTGTCCAGCGTTGGGACTCTTCGTATAACTTTTGGCGAAACTGTGCCAAAACATTATCGGATTGCGGATTACTCATGAGATGCCTCAAATAGTTTTGACGTGTCGTTTTCGGAAGACACTAACCGAAGCATATCACGTTTTACTTGTTTTTCAACCGTCAAGAAATTTTCGTTTTTTTATTTGCCCCCCTTTGACAAAATCCGAAGTTAGTATAAACTATCCAAATGTTGGGCGATTGGAGTGCCGTTGCAGCACCGAATTGACGTAAGTTTCGGTTTTTCAATGACTTCCATTGCTTTATTCTGCAAAAAAAGAATTTAGAATTTTTTTGTAGAACCCCTATTGACGGTATTTTTTTTTATGATAGAATACTGTCGTGCGCTTGAGGAAACCGATAGACGGTATCCGAAAGCAGAATGTTCTTTGACAATTAGGTGAAGCAAGAGTGGCATCTGCACTATATTTTAGTTGAAAGTTAAGCAATTAACGGGAAAACCGATAATATAGAGCGCAAGTATATTGATAGTTGAGAAAATATATCGTTGCAACGCTGGACAGAATACCTAGTTCGGCGGTCTAGTTGCGTGTTCTGTATGAAGTCCTTGACGGAGTATTGGATGCGTGCGATAAACTAGTAAAGGGCGCATGGGGGATGTCTAGGTATCAGAAGAATTTGAAGGGCGTGGAAGACTGCGATAAGCCAGGGGTAGTTGCCAAACAAACATTGAACCCTGGATTCCCGAACTGACATACACTGAATACATAGGTGTGTGTGTTTAACCTAGGGAACTGAAACATCTAAGTACCTAGAGGAAAAGAAAGAAAAATCGATTCCGTCAGTAGCGGCGAGCGAAAGCGGAACAGCCCAAACCGCAGGGATTTTCCCCGCGGGGTTGTAGGACTTCTCTTTAAGAACAAAAACAATCAGCAGAACAGAGTTGAAAGCCGGACCACAGAGGGTGTTAGTCCCGTAAGCGAAAATTGCGTTTTGTTTTGAGAAGTATCCTGAGTAGGTCGGGTCACGTGAAACCCTGACTGAATCAACGGAGCCCATTCCGTAAGGCTAAATACTCTCTGATAACCGATAGTGAACCAAGTAGAGCGATCGAAAGACGAAAAGAACCCCGACTGAGGGGAGTGAAATAGAATCTGAAACCGTGTGCCTACAAGCGGTCGGAGCACGATTCTCATCCGTTTTTACGGAACGACGTGTGACGGCGTGCCTTTTGCATAATGATCCGGCGAGTTGGCGTAATCAGCCCGGTTAAGGTGTTCCGCACCGGAGCCACAGGGAAACCGAGTTTGAAATGAGCGTATGTTGATTGTGCCAGACGCGAACCCCAGTGAACTACCTATGAGCAGGTTGAAGTACGGGTTAAACTGTATGGAGGACCGAACCCACTTGGGTTGAAAACCGAGGGGATGACTTGTGGGGAGGAGTGAAAGTCTAATCAAACTGGGAGATAGCTCGTTCTCTTCGAAATAGCTTTAGGGCTAGCCTTGA
>WRCR01000455.1 GCA_009783865.1 Planctomycetaceae bacterium
AATCCGGGGGCTTTTATTTTCGTTGTTTGATTTGCTTCGCCGGTATAGAGAACGAGAATTGTTCTCTTTGTTTTCTCATTTCGGAAAAACCGGTGTATCTTGATTTCGGGTCCTTCAAGCACCGGCAGCAGGTCAGTGAGATTTTCTACCTTCGCCGAAACAGCATAAGTGTTTGACAGTTGCTGAATCATCACGGCGTATGCTGCAAAGGAACGCAGCGGTGCCCCCCATTTGTCCATCATTGCGAAGTTGTTTTCGTTCTCATCGTAATACGGATAGACAAACGGAAAATAATAATCGACTGCCATTGCTTTTGCTTCGACACCTTTCATAACAATATCGCAGGCGGAAATAATGTCTTGGTCTCGAGGCGGACGACCGACACCGCGTTTCCAAGGTCGACCGCACTCCGTTAGCCAAAGCGGCAGACCGGGACGCTTGCCGCGGACAACTTCCGCAATACCGTTATACAATGTTTCAACCGCAGGTGCGCGGGAATAAGTGTGAAAACTGAAACCGTCAACAACATCGAGCATGCCGCAATTCATCGCTGTGTCCACCCACGCTTTATTGAACGTTGCCAATGAAGCCCCGACCATTTGAGCAGTACCGCCGACTTTCTTGTTCGTGTAAGTGATTGCTCTGACCAGCGGTACATATTGGTCTGCCGGCAGGTTTCCGCTGAATGAAATGTCCGGTTCATTCCAGATTTCAAGAGCTGCCCAGGTATGCTGCCATTGTTTAATAATTTTTTCCCACGAATCGGCAACTTTGATTAAATCGCCGGGCAGTTTCCCGCTCTTGCCGTCTAGACCGCAGAGACCGACCCAGTTCGGTGTGTCGTGAGAAACCTCCAGAACTTTGATGCCGTTGTCGAACATCATTTTCCGTATAGTATCGTTTTGCCGTCGTCCTTCCCAGTTAAATTGATTCTCGACGGGTTCAATCTCCGACCACGAAAGCCGTTCCCGAATGATGCCGATACCGCTGCGGGCGGCAATTTTGACGTAGTTCTCGCGGCGTTTTTCGTCTCTGACAAGCCAAGTCATTGCGCCGTCAATGCAGAAAAAAGGGTCGCGCTCTTCTTTCGGCAGCGGTTTAATCGCCGCAATACCGAAACGCCGCGGAATTATCGGAAATTCAATTTCATAAAAGCCCTGTGCGGGAATACGGATTTTGATGAGATGTTTTCCGTTCTCGAAAACAGTTTTACTTTCGGAAAGGACTTTGCCTTGTTCATCAAGGAAGCGGAATGTCAGCGGTTCATTTTTCCCGCCGGTGAGCGTGAAAGTTCTTTCCGTTTCCGCTTCGACGAAGAATTGTACGGAGTCATCGGTTTTGAGAAGCGGTTCTTCCGCCGGTGTCTTTGCAGACAGAATACAGAAAAGCGAGAATACGAGGAACAAATAACGGACGGCAAGACCCATAGCGGCAACTCCTGAATGAAAAACGTGGAGAAACATCGAACAGAAATTATTGTAGTGAAAACATTTCTAATTTCAAGGCGTGGAAATACAAAGTATTGACTTTTAGAGAATTGTACGCAAAAATTATACCATTGTACGTTTATTTTTAGGAATGTTGTCAAATGTCAATGCGTTTTTCACTCGGTCAAGAACTGCGGCAGGAACAGAAGCAGATTCTGACGCAGAAAATGATTCAATCGATGGAAATTCTCCAGTTGACTCAAATGCAACTCGAAGAACGTATAGACAAAGAACTGCAAGAAAATCCAGTATTAGAAATCGAAGACATTGCTGATAATGTTTATGGCACGTTTTCTTCCGCCTCTTTTCAAACATCGGAAAACGATTCCAGCATCATAATTCCGCCGGAATTACAGGAAAATGAAAAAAGATACGAAAAAGAACAACCGCTGCATGTAGAGGAAAATTCCAACAACACAGATGACTTCGAGATTGCCAGCGACTTTTCCGAGTTATATTCCGACACGATTGACGAAGCACCGGCACGCTCGCAAAACTACATCGAAGAATTGGAAGAACGGCATGCAGACGCTGCTGCCAACATTCCCGCAAGAGAGGAAACGTTGCAGGAACATCTGATTTCGCAACTCGTGTGGTTCAACATCTCGCCCCCGCTTCGGGAAATGACGGAACGGATAATAAATAATCTTGACGGCAACGGTTATTTCGGACGCTGCGATGATAAAAAGGTTTATTACCCATACGACATCGAGACCTTTCTTGTCGAAGATGCTTCACCGGAAGAGAAAATGCTTGCTGCGGAAGCGTTGAAACTTGTCCGCCAGCTTGAACCGGCTGGAGTCGGAGCAAGGGACTTGCAGGATTGTCTTATGCTGCAAGTGCATGACGAAATGTCCTGTGCCGATGCTTTACGGATATTGATAAAATCCCATCTGAACGACATAGCGAACAACCGGATTCCGAAAATATCCCGCGAAACCGGTCTGCCGGTGCCGCTCATACAGGAAGCGATTGCGGCGTTAAGACAGTTGAAACCGCATCCCGGAAGGGAGTTTGCGAAAAGTCCCTCGGCGGCAATCATTCCCGACATCATCGTTGAAAAGGACGAAGATGGATACACTGTCCGGCTCGCAGACGATAATGCAAGGCATGTGCGGATTAACGAAGAGTATCGGGACCTGGCGAAAGAATGCGATAGCGAAACACGGAAATATCTGCGGAATAAAATCGGTTCAGCGCAATGGTTTATTGATGCAATCGAACAGCGGAAGAGAACTCTCTTGGAGGTTTCCCGTGCTATCATTCAACATCAGATTGATTTTTTCGAGGAAGGTCCGCAAACGATAAAGCCGTTAAAAATGCAGCAGATAGCGGAACAGGTCGGCATTCACATTACGACAGTTTCACGTGCTTGTGAAGATAAGTGGATACTGACACCGCAGGGTGTGTATCCGTTCAAACGTTTTTTCAGCGGCACTATTGCTTCAACGGATAATTCGGAAGACGGCGGTCATTCGCAGGACTCCGTTAAATTTCGTCTTCGGGAATTGATTGACAGCGAAGATAAGAAGAAGCCCTTCAGCGACGATGAGTTAGTGCAAAAACTGGCGGTCGAAGGAATCAAAGTCGCCCGCCGGACTGTTGTGAAGTATCGGCAGGCAATGGACATTCCCAGCAGCCGCGGCAGGAAAGAGTGGGGGAGCTAGTATTGAATAATTGATTTTTAGATAAGCAATGTGATAGAATCAGCATAACTTATGGCACAAGACAAAACGACTACTGCATCACCAGCCGGAAACGAACCCGACCGTAAAATCGAATTCAAAACAGCAA
>WRCR01000456.1 GCA_009783865.1 Planctomycetaceae bacterium
ACAAGTAGCCGAATACGCTGTACCGTTTCGGCGGTTTTGTAATTTGGGGTTCGGACATGTTGTGATTGTAGCAGGTTGTATAGTAAACGCAAGTGCGAAAATTTATGGAACGCAAATCCTGCGTCTTACATTGTTTTTCCCGTTTGACGGTGTAAAATGAGCATCGTTTTTTGTATTACACTCTATCCCACAGACATCCGTGCCGGAATTCCGATACATCGCAAGAAATGAATTAGGTACTAAAATCGAAGGCGTTATCGATGCCGCAACAGAAGCGGAAGCGGTTGCGTCTTTGACATCCGCTTCAATGTTTCCGGTGCAGATTTCGCCGGTATTGCAGCAGACGCACACCGGAAGAGTCCGGCGTGTCAGCGGACAACTGCTTTCCGCTTTTTATTCACAACTTGCTGACTTGCTGCACAGCGGTGTGCCGCTTTTGCGTTCCTTGAAAATACTGCACGACCAAACTTCAAACACGAATCTGAAATTCGTGCTTGACAACGTTTATCGTCGGGTCGAAGCGGGCGAAACACTTTCCGATGCAATGGCGCGCTATCAAGTCGTTTTCGGCGAAATGGGCGTTCAAATGATTCGGGCAGGCAGCGAAGGCGGTTTCCTCGAAGAATCCTTGACTCACGTTGCCGATTACACTGAAGCACAAGACGATTTACGCGGACGAATTACCGGCGCGCTGGTTTATCCTGTCCTGCTCTTTGTTTTTATGATACTCATTGTAACGGGCATTCTGATTTTCATTGTCCCGAATTTTGAACCGCTGTTCGTTGACTTACGGAAACGCGGAGAACTTCCTGCTGCAACGGAATATCTGTTATTCTTTTCACGACAAGCGAAGTATGTTATCGCTTGCGGCGTCCCGCTGTTTCTTCTTGCGCTGACTTGGTATCGCTATTGGAGCAATACCGAAAGCGGACGCAGAACGGTTGACCGTTTCAAACTGAATGTTCCAATGGCGGGTTCCGTTTATCGGGGCTTTGCTGTTGCGAGATTCTGCCGGGTACTCGGAACACTTTTGAAGAATGGTGTTCCTATCGTTAGATCGCTCGACATCTCCGGCGATGCCGCTGGAAACAAAGTGTTGGCGGATGCAGTACAAAGTGCGTCGGAGAGCATAGCGAGCGGTTCGCGCCTGGCACCGCCGCTTGCGCAATCGGGATGTTTCCCGAAAACGATAGTTGAGATGATTGCCGTTGCGGAGGAATCTAATACGCTGGACGGCGTTTTGCTTGATATTTCGCAATCGCTTGAAAAGCGGAACTGGCGATCGCTTGACATTGCTGTGCGGTTCATTGAACCGTTGATGTTAATACTGCTCGGCGTAATAGTGCTGTTCCTCGTGATGGCGTTGATGCTGCCGATATTCAATATGTCGAATTTGAGTTAATGCGGGGGTTAAAGCCCTCCGCCTCTTTTTTTTAACACTAACCAACAAATGCGTTGACTGGTCTCAAGTCGGAAAGAGGGCATATCTTTCTGCGATGGAACGCAGTCCGGTCAACGACCTTGAAATAAGAGAACTATTGCGGCAGGCACTCACCGACAAAATGGACAGAGAAACCTATATGAAAGGTATTGACCGCTCCTATTATTACGAAGCGGATGGAAACGATGCCGGCGAAGATTCCTGAACAAAAGCGACTCGTATTGAATTGTTATCACCTTCCGAACACGCCCAGCCGCAGTAAAATCCAAAGTGCGTTCAGCGTTTCCTTGTAATTGATTTTTGACGAACCAAAACGCCGGTCAACGAAAACAATCGGAACCTCTGCAAATGTTGCGTCCGCTCTTTTCAAACGAAACAACATCTCTTCAAGAAAGGAATAACCTCGGGAAACGATTTTCCCGAAGTCGATTTTCTTCAACACCTCTGTTTTATAACAGCGAAACCCTCCGCTGTTGTCTTTCGTATTGAGGCGCAGCAGCAATCGGGCATACAGGTTAATACTCTTGCTCATTAACCGGCGGGTCAGCGGCCAATTTTCAACTCCGCCGCCGAAAACATAACGGGAACCAATCACGACATCGAAACCTTCTTCCGCCTTCTGACGAATTGCCGGTATGTACTTCGGCTGATGACTCAAGTCGGCATCCATGTTGAGCAGATAATCATAACCGTTTTCGATGGCGTAATTCATAGCCGCAATGTAAGCAGTACCCAACCCAAGTTTTCCGCTGCGGTGAATGACTTTCAAACGGTTTTCCCGTTTCATTTTTTCGTCAACCCAATCACCGCTGCCGTCCGGTGAATTGTCGTCAATGACCAGAATATCCGCATCGGGTACAACGGAGAAAATCTCCTCAACGATAACGGGAAGATTTTCAATCTCATTATAAGTTGCAAGGGAAATCAAAAGCCGCATTGCCGTTCTTACTGTGGTTTCGGTTTTTCGATTAACAATCCTTCTGTTGCGGGGTCGTACACATAACGCTGACCATCGGGCAGTTGCGGCAGCGTAATTTCATTTGCTTTGATGATTTTCTCCCAATATTCTTCATGCGTTGCAGGTGCTTTACCGTCATTCGATGCCTTGTAAAGCTGCATTGCCTGCGGTACTTTAATTCGATAAGCCGTTATTTCCTGCGCGCGGAACAGTGTTGCTATCGGAACGGTGATGATGTCGGTAGCGGCTTCGCCGCCTTTCTGTCCGTAATGTCCCTTTTTGCCGGCACCGACATCCGCTTTGACACGCTCGGTACCCTCCGGCTGTTCAGGTTGTGCCGATTGTTCCGTTAGTGCAGCACCGGGCATCTCGGCAACCGTTGTATCCGGTGATTCTGCCGATGCTGATTCCTCCTGCGGTGCAGGCGGTGTTGCCGGCTGTACCGCAGGAGTTGTTTGCACAGGCATATCCGCAACGGGTGCCTGCGGCTTTGCTAAATCACAACCGGAAAGTACCGGCAATAAAACTACAAGGGAAACAACCAAAATTGTTGTACGCATAATTGACACCTATCTAGTTAGAAAATGTTCGACAATACAGTGTCGATGATAACACAGGAATCGGGAAAGTAAATACTTTGTGAGCCGCGTCACCTTCAAAGTCGAATTTTGCTGACATATTCGATTTTTCTTCGTAAAGATATTTAGATTATCTCGAAAAATCCAATTTTTACGGTGTCCGCCATCTCTTCCACTCCGTTTGCTCTCTCGCCTTTCTCGGTATCCTCGCCCACATTACTGAGACTTCGATGGTCTAAAATCCATTGGAAAATACTGCGTCCGGCACTGGATTTCAAGCGGACCGAACC
>WRCR01000457.1 GCA_009783865.1 Planctomycetaceae bacterium
CCTGCCGTCCGGCAGCAGCATGATGTTTCCCGGCTTGATGTCCCGATGTACCAATTCCGCTTCGTGAATGGCTTGAAGTCCCAGTGCTGCGTCACGGATTATCCTGCACGCTTCCATGATTCGTGACGCTTCCGGTTTTTTTCTGTTCGCCGACTTTCGTTCAAAAACGTCAGACAGCGGAGTAATGTCTGACTTGCCCGTTAATGTTGACTCTAGTCCCGACAATGTCTTCGGCGGCGGGTTTTGCCTGCTCCATTGGCTAAGCGTTATACCTTCAACGAGTTCCATCACGAGAAACGGAGAGCCGTCAGGAGCGATATCGGCATGTTTCGCTTCAACGATGTTCGGATGCCGAATGCGTCCAATCATATTTAGTTCCCGGGTAAATCGTTTGAGCGTTTCAGGATTATCGACCATTTTCGGGTTAATTATCTTGAATGCTGCGTAACTGTCGAGCATATTGTTCTTTGCCCGATAGACGACTCCCATGCCGCCGCGCCCTAGTTCACCTAGCAGCGTATATCCGGCAATGCTGCGGCGTTGAAACACGGAATAACGGCTGACTTCATCGGCAACTTCAAGGACAATGGCTTCATATTCGGAAAACCGCGTCAGATATGGTTCCAGCAGCAGTTCTGCTGTTTTCCGCTGTGTGAATTCAAATTCGACATAGAGAAGTTCGCGCAGGAGATTCGGATGTTCTGCTTCCGGCACTTCGCCGAGAAGTTGTTCGATAGTTGGAGCGTCCGGTTGTCCCCAGGTCTGTTCAAACAAAACCCGCCGCTGTTCGAGTTCTTCCGAAATACTTCGTTCTTCGCCGAGTATCATGTGTGTGGTGCTGATTGTTTCAGGGTTGTCTTTGTCGACAATTTTAATGCTTTCATTCTTTTTTCCATTCTTCTTCCGCTTTGGACTGCCATATATCCCATTCTGTTTCGATTTTCTCGATTCTTCGCTGGATGGTTCGGGTGGAGCAACCGAGTTTTTCTGCGATTTCACTGGTGGTATAGCCGACGCTTTTAAGAGGAACGATTTCTTCTGCGTCCGGCAAACTCATAATGCGTTCCCATGTTTCTGCGAGTTCTACCGCCAACTCCGGTGACGGCTCATGCCCATGAATTCTTGCCAAGCCGATGCAGGCATCTTTTTCTTGCCCGCTCCGCATCGGCGACACGCCTGACTCGCCGGCTAAGCGATGTTCCTGTCGTTTTGCGGTACCCTGCCGTTTACGTTCTTTAATGACTTTTCGTTTGACGATGGTTGCCAGAAGTTTCCACAGTTCGGCTGAATCGGCAATCGGTTCATCGCGGTTTCTCGCCATTTGACAGAAACTATTCATTGCGCTCAAGGCAACATCTTCTTCATCGGCAGCGCGAAGCCGTACTCCACTCATGTGCCGCTTGGCTAAACGGACTATCTTCATGAAATACTCTTGCCAGAGCCGGTTTGCCACTTGCTCGTCGCCTTGATGCAAAGCGGGAAGCCAATGTGTGAATCTCTCGGTCATAGTAATCCAGTATAAAAGAGGTTATTGAATCAGGATATATTACACTTCCAAATTGTAACCGCCAACTTGTGAGGAGTTGTCATCGAAAATTCTAACGCAGCGCGATATGTATGGTTTTATAAAAATTGTGAAAAGCGGTATTTTCCAAGATGAGTTATAACATCAGCCTGACCAACTTACAACAGGATGCCGTACAATTTTGGTATTTCTACGCTTCCGCAAGTTCTTCGACAACGATGTTAGAGTTAGTGTAGATGTCGATTTCGGCAGCGATTTTCAACGACTCGCGGACAATTTCCGCTGCGGACAAGTTTGTATGGGCGGCGAGTGCCTTTGCGGCTGCCATTGCGTAGTTGCCGCCGCTGCCGATTGCCATAATGCCGTCTGACGGAACTATTACATCACCGGTGCCGGAAAGAAGAAGCGTAGTGCTTGTGTCGATAACAATCATCATTGCTTCCAGCCGGCGCAATGCCCGGTCTGTCCGCCAGTCCTTTGCTAATTCGGTAGCGGCTCTCGGAACATTGGACGGATAGTCCTTCAGTTTTATTTCAAACCGTTCCAAAAGTGCGAAAGCATCGGCAGTTGAACCGGCAAAACCGGTGATGACTTTACCCTCTAGGAGTTTTCGGATTTTATTGACATCGGCTTTCATGATGGAATCGCCGAAGGTGACTTGTCCGTCTCCGCCAATGGCGACTTTGCTGCCGCGCCGGACGGTTAATATCGTAGTGCTTCTGATTTTCATTAAAAATTTCCGTTGGAAAGTATAAGTTTGCAGTATCGTAATGACCCAGCTTATATTTTACACTGAACCCAAAGCATTAGCAAGAACATATTTTTACACGTTCAGCGTTTCGCCTTCCGATTTTGCGACAATAACAGCGCAGCAGGTATCACAGTAAATGTTGACTACCGAGCGGCACATATCCAGCGGTCTATCGACGGCGAGAACCAAACCGATTCCTTCCGGCGGCAATCCGACGGCATTGAGAACAATGACTATCATTACTAAACTCGCCATCGGAATACTTGCCGTTCCCACTGCCGCAAGCAGCACCATTACTACCATGACAACCTGTTGATACAGAGCCAGTTCAATGCCGTATGCTTGAGCGACGAATAACACAACGGCACATTCGTACAATGCCGAACCATTCATATTGATTGCTGCGCCCAAAGGCAGAACAAATCCGGCGGTCTCCGAAGAAACACCGCTTTTTTTGACAACATCCTGAATGGAGAGCGGCAGTGTTCCAAGAGACGAAGCGGTGGAAAATGCCGTCAGAATAACCGCTCCCATGTTGCGCAAGTGTTTCCAGGGATTGCATCCGCTCAGAAGCCAAATACAGAGCGACAATGTGACAAGCAAGTGAAACACGAGTCCCGAAAACACGGCAAGAAAATGAAGTCCAAGCCCCTGACCGAACTGTGCGAATGCTCCGTCTTCGCCGCTGAACCGGGCTATGTTGACGGCAATCAAACCGAAAACGCCAAGCGGGGCAAACTTCAAGATAAAAATTGTTATTTTCATGATAACATCGAAGCCGCCTTCAAAGCAGCGAATCAAGGTTTCGGCTGAAGAATAAACGGTTTGACCGGAAAGGGTGAGCGGGTCGCTCTCCGGATTGAGATTTTTATCCTCCGCCTCTGCCCGGGTGCGGGCGAGGAAAATGCCGAAAATAACAGCAAAAAACACTATGGGAAGCATCCTGCCTTCCGCAAGGTCGCCAAA
>WRCR01000458.1 GCA_009783865.1 Planctomycetaceae bacterium
ATGCTCGGCAGCGGCGGACGATGCAGCGGCGCAGCACTCGAATGTATGAAAGCCGACCCAAGCGTCAAGTTGGTCGCCATGTCAGACGTGTTCGAAGACAGGGTTAAAAATAAACGCAATGCTTTAGCCCAAGCGATGCCCGGTCGAGTTGATTGTCCCGACGAACATTGCTTTTGGGACTTCAGCGGTTACAAAAAAGTCATCGACCTGTGCGATGTCGTACTGATTGCCTGCGCACCGAAATTTCATCCGATGTACACCGAAGCGGCTGTTCAAGCGGGGAAACACGTTTTTGTCGAAAAGCCGCCTGCGATTGACCCGCCGGGTATCCGCAGAATGGAAGCGGCTTGCAAACTGGCAAAGAAAAAAAATGTTTCCGTTATGTCGGGTCTTCAAAGCCGCAGGTCGCTGCCTTGGCAGGACATAATGAAGCGGATTCATGACGGCGAAATCGGTGAAATCGTCGCCTTGCAGTCGCGGCTTCTTCGTCCGCCGCATAATCTTGTTGAGCGCAAACCGGGACTCACCGAAACGGAGTATCAGTTCAGCAACTTTTATCACTTTTGCTGGCTGGTCGCCGAAGGCATCATTACTTCGATGGTACATAATCTCGACCGAATGACCTGGGCACTGCAAGGCGAACTTCCCGACAGGGCGTTTGCAGCGGCAGGACGAAGTGCTTCATTCGGCGAAATTCACGGCGATTGGTTCGACCACGCCGCTATTGTGTACGAATATAAAAACGGCACAAATCTTTGTGCTTTTTGGCGGACATCGACAAATTGTTATAATGATACAAGCGACATCATTGTCGGTACGAAGGCAACTTGTTACGTGCATCAAAACCGGTTCGTCAACCGCAGCGGCGGGGAAATTTATCGTTACCGCGGAGAGAACAATAATCCTTACCAGACGACGCAGGATGAATTCATCAAGGCGGTCAAAGCGGGCAGTCCTGTTAACTGCGGTGATTTCATGTGCAGCAGCACGATGGTCGGCATATTAGGACAGATTGCTGCGTATCAAGGAAATATGGTGAAATACAGCGATGTGTACAACGCCGATTTTCATTTCGGCAGCATCAAGCCGGACGAAATCAACATGAAAACTGTGCCGCCGTCGTTTCCTGACAAAACGGGGAATTATCCGATTCCGATACCGGGAAAAACGCGGTTTATGTAAGCGGCATCGGTTTATTGTGTTTGTAAATATAATTTTCCTCATAACCCATTGAGTTTTCTATGAAGCATTATGGTGTGAACTTCATCGTTCATATCCTCTGCAAGCCGAAGTGTCGCCAATCGGTGATAAGTACAGTAAGAATCAAAGCGCGGAACCGGTTTCGGATTCGTATTGCCGTCAATGGTGACGATTACTTGTCCGCCGTTGGGACCTAGCAAATCATAAACCTTCGCTTGTGTTCCCTTGAACTTGAAAGTCAATTTGCTGCCGGGTTCTCCGCTGTGATAAATCGCGCCGAGACGTTTTCCAAACGACCGTTGCAGGGAATCGTTTTCGTCGAGTGTTTTCCATTTGCCTTGCAGCAAGTCGGCAGTAATTGGTACAAACTTTGCGTCTTCATAGTTGCCTTTGATGAAATGTTTTTCCAACTTCGGTGCGTGATTGACCGGCTTGGAGTCCTTCATTGCGGTTATTGCTTCGGCAACTGCCTGCAAGTAGATTTCATGACCGGCATCGTGCGGATGAACGCTGTCGCCGGAAAACAAAATCACGCCTTCGGGAGCAGATGTACCGGCAAAAAGAAGTTTGCCTGCCTTTTCCAACGCCAAGACCGGAACAGCAAAATTGATTGACGGAATGTTGTAGAAATCGGCGAGTTGTTCCATTGCGGACATTGAGCGGCAGCATTTTCCGTCCCGCGGGTCTTTTGCCAGTGCTTCGGAAATCGTATAAGTATAAACGATGTCGGTTTTCGGATTTGCCTTCCAGGTTTGCCGGACGATTCCTTCCATTGCTTTCCAGATATTTTCCGGTGAAGCACCGCCGTCATTGACGGCAAACTCGACAAAGAGCAAATCGGGGTTGTGCTGCAAGACATCGTGAGCGAGCCGGAAAACACCGAGGTCGCTGCCGGTTCCGCCGACAGCGGCGTGGATTTCTTCAAACTTTGCGTTGGGAAATGTTTTCGCAAGCCAAGCGGTGGTCTTCGGTCGCCAGCCGTTTGCAGCGGTGATTGAACCGCCGAGATATGCGACCTTGACGGTTTCGCCTTTATTGATTTTTTCCATTACATTTCCGATGCCGCCTCTTGCATGAAATTGTTCCAGCGGCAGAAGCGGAATATCCTGCGCCTTCAAAGCATTACAAAAAAGCAGGTAAATGACCAGAACGGCAGCAGTATGAAATAAAAATTTTCGCATAGTATTGACGGCAAAAGAAGAGTTGGAAGCGAATAGTATGAGCATATTATTTGTCTTATTAGGGGAAAAATCAAGATGGGCTGTTCAATCCGATTGCGTGTCTTTTTCACGTTGTTCGTTTAGCGGACGGTTCAACGAACCGCCGCTGGGACACAACGAGCGGCTGGGGATACCAAGAGCGGCGGGGTTACCCCCGCCGGTTTTTCGTAAAAAGAATTTTTTCACGGGGACTTGCAATCAACGAAAAACATGATAAAAATACGTCTGTAATTAAAAATACCCGTTCGGCGTGGTGCCGGATGGAATAAATTAAGAGTTCGTCAGCAATTCAAAAGCCGTTTTACGAGCCGCCGACTATAATCGGCGGTTAAAAAAGCGGATTGGTTGACTTCACAGACCAGCGGCTTTGCCGAGTGAAGATGACCCATGCGTATGAATAGCGGCGTGCTTCCGTAAGGGAGCGTCTGCGCATTGGCAGTGGAAAATCTTCAGCGCACATAGTAACGCACCGCATTTGACCGCGGGAAGGAACCATCTTTTGAACGCATCGCTCCAGAGTTATCTTGTTGGCGTTCTCGCAACACCTTGTACGTAAGGAACTCTGTTATGATGATTTGCATTTCATGGCATGTTGACACGGTTCAACGAGCGGGAAACTGTGTTTCCCGCTTTTACGAAAAGACGTTTTTTTGAAAGCGGAAATCGCAGATTTCCGCTCGTAATGAAAGCCGGGAACGGAGCGGAGCGGAGTGACCGGTTCCGTTCGCTACACTTCGTTTCGTTTCCGGCTTGTATTTCACACCGGCACTTTTTGCTCTTGCCAACCTTAGCGGATATGTTAGAATTTCCGCCA
>WRCR01000459.1 GCA_009783865.1 Planctomycetaceae bacterium
AGGAATTTGTTTTCTGGACAGCACATAATGCGTTGAAAAAATCGCAGCGTCCTGTCATTTTGAATAAACCAGCAGGAAAATATGTTAATTTTTCTCTCCGGGCGGTGCCGCTTGTTGAACTCATTGAAGATATCGCAACTCAAATCGATGTACAAGTAGATATTGGTAAATATCCTCTCGTTGCCGTTTCCGAATTTACTACCGGCGATGATAACTCCTTTGGAAGGGAATACGGCGTGCTTACCAAACATATTGCCGATGCGCTGCGCCGGGAATTAGCATCCAAGAAACGGTCAAATAAAAGGGACTACGATATTCTTAATGAAAATATGACGCAAGAACTCTTTCGCAGCCACAATCTCACTCCGAGCGACATCGGAACGAGAAAAACCGCCAATCTCAAGGTTGACGGACACGAAATTCCGCTTCTTATCACGGGAAGAATACGGTTTGAAGGCGAAACGGGAATTTCGTGCCGGGTATTTTTGCACGACGCGCAGAAACAAACCGAGGAGAGACAAATCGGCGGCATTGCTAGATTGAATGGGAATGAAATAGCAATGACAGGAGCGAGCGGCAAGTTTGGGATTTCGTCATCGGACTCAACCACTGCCGGTTCTGTGCCCAAGCCGCAGCCGGTGTCTCAGCCATCCGTGCCGGCACCGAGTTATCACAGGGACTCTGCTGTCGGACTGATGTCGGAAAGTGAACGACGGGAATCCGAACAAATCGTTCAGGAGCGGAAGCAGCCGCATCCGTTGTCCGCCTCAGATTTTTCATGGAAAACAACTATTGCAGTGCGTCCGACAGGAGGTAATCAGCCATATCAACCGCGTGCGCTGGTTTTTTCGGGTAACGATTGCTATCTCCCTGTCTCCGTCAATGAAGAATACCAAATCAGGGTTTCAAACACGTCAAAAGAACTGGTATTCGCCCGAATTCTCGTTGACGGATTGAACACGCTGGGAGAGCGGAGAAAGATACAGGCAAAGGGTGCTTATGTCGAAGCCGGCGAAGAAATATCAGGAGAATACGAACTTGCTCCGCGGGTTAGTTTAGATAATGCCCGACCATGGGTATTAGAACCCGGTAACCTGTATCATTATTCCGGCTTCGTCAAAGCCGAAGCGGCGATAGGTCCCTCGCGTCTTTTCAAGATTGTCGATGCCGACCAATCAGAAGCGGCGCGGCAGGGGTACACTGACCAAATCGGCTTGATTACCATTGGTATTTTTCGCCCGAAAAAAGAAGAAAAAACGGGAAAATCACAGAGCCGGGGCATAGGAACAAAATTGGGAGAGGAGAAGGAAGAGAAGGTCACTTTGTATGATGGCAACCTCGTACCAGGCGAGATGATAGTTGCTTTCAATATCCGCTATCTGACTCCGGAAATGCTCCAAAAGACCATCAATTGGACACCGCCTGGCGAGAAGTCCTTCAAACCGGTACCGGCGAGCAGAGGATTTGGGAGAAGGTAATCGGCGGTGAAACACAAACATGGTCATTGACACTGTTCGTCATTAACACAGTCCGTAATGCCCAATTACGGGCTGTGTTTGTATATTGTTAGTATGCTGGTTCCGAATTCGCTGTTGGAAGACGTAGGTTCTTAATTGAACGAGTACTGCTTTTTCCGTCTTTGTCTCCGCTGCACGCCAAGAACGATGCTAAAAAAACTCGGATTAAAATGACTTTGAAGGTAACGTGCTTTGTTAGCGGGTGTAACTACCGGCTTTTGTTCGCGATGGCATCTTGTTTTTCTCCGATTTTCGGGTACGCTTTGTACGTCTTTCTGTTTTACAATCCACTCCTATTTCATTGCAACTGTTATGACGTACAGAATCTTTCTCCCTTTGTTTTTCTTTTGTTTCCTTCTTTCCGCTGCACTGTATGCGGAAACGTTAAGTATGTCGAAAGACGGAAAAACCGAATATCTCATCGTTCTGCCGGAAGAACCAAGCGCAGTCGAACAAACCGCCGCTAAGGAACTCAAAGAACATCTCGATGCAATTACCGGCGCGGCATTTTCCATTGTCAAAGAATCAGCAGCGGACAATTCCAAGCCGCTGCTCCTTCTCGGCAATACGAAAAAAGCGAAAGAAGCAATGCCGGAAATTGACACCGCTAAACTGCCCTACGATTGCGTTATCCGAAAATCCTTCGGCAGGAATTTGTTCCTAACCGGTCATCCGCAGCGCGGAACGCTCTACGCCGTCTATACGCTGCTGGAAGATGTTATCGGTGTCAGATGGTGGACTTCAACGGAATCCTACATTCCAAAAAAAGCAACGCTCGAAATACCGGAACAAAATTTTCAATACGCACCGAAATTGATTTACCGCGAAGCATATTACAAAGATGCAATCGGCAAACAAGGCGTTTTTGCTTCCCGGTTAAAAACCAACGGTGCATTGCTCGGCATTTCACCGGAGTATGGAAATCAGCATCGATTTCAGTATTTCGTTCATTCATTCTTTCCGATACTGCCGCCGGGCAAATATTTCAAAGACCACCCGGAATGGTACAGCGAAATCAACGGCAAACGGCAACATGAGCGGGGACAACTGTGTCTGACAAACGAAGAAATGACGAAGGAATTCATTAAAAACTCGCTTGAATCATTACGGAAAAATCCCGCCGCTAATTTTATTTCCGTGAGTCAAAATGACTGGCACGGCTTTTGTACCTGCGGAAAATGCAAAGCGCTTGATGACGAAGAAGGAAGTCATGCCGGTACGCTGATTCGTTTCGTCAATAAGGTTGCCGAAGAAGTCGAAAAGGAATTTCCGAATGTGTTCGTTGAAACGCTTGCCTATCAATATACCCGCAAGCCGCCGAAGTCAGTGGTGCCGCGAAAGAATGTTATCATTCGGCTTTGCACGATTGAATGTTCTTTCGTTCAGCCGCTGAGTGAAGGTGAGCAGAATAAATCATTGCGGGATGACATGCAGGGCTGGAGCAAAATCGCTCCGCAACTTTTTGTGTGGGATTATACCGTGAACTTTCAGGCATACATGCTGCCGCATCCGAATCATCGGGTTTTAGCCCCGAACGTCCGATTCTTTGTTGATAACAAAACGATTGGACTTTTTGAACAAGGCGATACCTGGTGTGCGACCGGCGACTTTGTCCGCTTGAAGACGTGGTTGCTTTCGCATCTGATGTGGAATCCCGATGCCGATGAGAATAAGTTGACGGACGAATTCATTAACGGC
>WRCR01000460.1 GCA_009783865.1 Planctomycetaceae bacterium
AACTCGGATATTCACCGCTGCCGTTTGAGGAAGCAATACGAAAGACGTGCGATTGGCTGGATACGAGCGGCGAGTGATAACCCGCCGTTATTTAGCCGGTACTCCGGCTTATTTTTCACCATTGATTTTCACATACAAATAACAGATAATGTGAAACATGATGATTTCAAACAACAAACATTCGCATATAACATCCGCTTTGCATCTTTTTACAGTATGCGGTGTCATCGCCATTGCTATTATTCTTTTTGCCGTTCCTAAAAGTAATCCCGCTAATAATGACGCTGTTAATGCAAATAACGATTACCGCAGCGTTCCCGAAAAACTTATCGCATACACCGAAACAAAAGCGTTTTACTGCAATTTCGATAATACGCTTTTGAATCCGGTTGCCTTCTCAGCATCCCGCAGCGGTGTTTCTTCCATTACGGCTTTCATTGCGGAAAAAGAATCAAAAAGGATTTTCGTTTTCGACCTCGACGGAAAACGGCTGCCGGACATTCCGCTTGATACCGTTCCGCTTGCCCTAGCAGTTGCTGATGATGAATTTATCTGCGCCGCTTTTCAGAATCGAATCGATTTTTATTCCATTCAAGACGGAAATACCGTTTCGTCTTTTCCTCTGGCGGAAAATGCGGGGAACATCACTTCGCTTGCGGTTTCGGAAACCGTCGTTTTTACGGTGAATCTGAAAGGCATCATTCACCGATACAACAGAGAAACCGGTGTGCTTGAAAAATCATTCGGCGGTCTGATGAAAAACAGTGCAGCAGAAAATACAGACGAACAGTTTGCCGGTTTTGTCATTTACCGCTCGCCGATAACTTTGGCTGTTTCACCGACAACAGGACTGCTTTACGCAGCGAATCCGGGCAAGCACCGCATTGAAGCGTTCACGCCGGACGGACATTGGGAGTCCGCTTTGGGCTGGGGATTCTTTTCCGCACAGATAGACGGGTTCACGGCTTGCTGCAACCCTGTCGGCATAGCGGTATTGGACGACGGAAGGATAGTCACGGCAGAGAAAGCAGTGCTGCGGGTCAAGATTTACAAGGCAGACGGCACGCTGGACTGTGTTGTTGCTCCTCCGAAAGTGTTGGAAACAAAGCCGGAAAATGTGCCGGAAATCAAGAAACTGCCGCAGCGGACTACCGAACAGAACCGGGACTTTCCGCCGCTGTTTGCCGTTTGCGATGAAAATCGGCTCTTAATTTTCGACCCGATTTTGAAGAGTGTTAGAGTGTTTGAAAAGAAAGGAACTAGGACGTGCAGTCCCGAAAGCGGTTTTACTGCACCATTTTTTCGTAAATGATTTCGACGCATTTATCCCAACTGAATTTCTTCGCTTGTTCTAACCCCTTGGCAGTCAATTCTTTCCGTAAATTTTCGTCCGTCAAGACACGGTAGAACGCATCAACCAACGCCGTTTTATCTTTCGGGTCGAGCAGAATACCGGCATCGCCGACAACTTCCGGCAGCGATGATGTATTGGAAACAATTACGGGCGTTCCTGCCTGCATTGCTTCCAGCGGCGGCAGACCAAAACCTTCGTAGAGCGACATATAGGTAAAACATTTCGCGCCGTTGTACAAGAACGGCAAATCCTCGTCGTCTGCATAGCCGGTAAAAATAATTTTTCGTTTAATCCACAGCGGAATTTTATCGTAGGTATCATAAATTTTTTCATCTTTCCAGCCCTTCTGCCCCGTCAGAACAAGCAGACAATTTTTGACCTTATTGTCTTCTTTATGTTTTTCTGCAAATAAAGCAAAACATCGGATAACGAAATCGAAATTTTTTCGTATTTCCATTGTCGCAACCGAAAGAATGTACGGCATCTCCGGCGGAATTTTGTATTTCTTTAGAACAGTGTTGATTTTTGCTTTATCGCTGCAAGGACAGAATTTTTCGTCTGCTCCGAGCGGAATAACAGTGAACTGTTCTTCCCGCAGATGGGGAAAATCTTTCAGGACATCCGTTTTTGTTTGTTCAGAAATTGGAAACAAAAACATATACGGGGTGATGTGTTTCCACGGCGGGTCAAATCTTTCTATCCAATGTTTCGGATAAAATTCAGGGAAGAGAAGCGGAATAACATCGTAGAGTATCAAAAATTGCTTTATATTCGGATTGCCATCAACTTCTTTAACAGAAAAATGGAATGGAGAAAAATAAATATCGGATTCACACACAACCGTCTCTAAATACGGCGAGCGGGGACGTTCAATAATAATATCATCAGTCACTTTTGGCGGTGACTTAATGAACCATTTAATTTTTCGTATTGTTTCGATGAAAATATGAACCAGTTTGTTCCGCGGAAAGTACCTGCGGACACTATCTTCACAAGTCCGTAAAAATGATTTTGGCGGCAGCGGCGGCTCAGATTGTTCCTGACATTCCGCTTCTTTGCTTTGAAACGGAAGATTTTTTCCGATTGCTGCATTCAAATTCCGCCACGCTTGTTGTTCCTTCGGGTCGGAACAGATTAGCGTGATATCCAAATCATCCTGTTGTAAAAACCGTTTTAGTATTTCCAGCGAGACCCGCTGAATGCCCGTCACGCTGTTGGAGACGAAAGATGCAATGTCAAAGAGTACCTTGATTTTTCGGGAAGCGGGTTTGGGCATAGTATCAAATTTCCATTACGGGAATACCAAGTATCCTATAATTTTACATGAAAAATCATGAATGTTAAAGGAAAAAAATCTATTCATATCTTGAATTTTCTCCATTTCAATGTTAACATCAGCCGCATGTTCAGAACAATCAAATCACTGCTGCGTAAATATGTTGCTCCGCTGTTTCCAAAATTGCACGAGTATTATTCACTGTACATTCACTGGAAAAACGGAAGAGTACTGGTTATCGACTTTGATTCATTGGATGATACGGCAAACAGAAAATATCCTGTTTTCTTTCCGTTTGATGACCCTCAACACAACACTGTTGTAGTCAGCAAAGATAAAGTTGACTACCTTCTTAATCAAATATCTCTGCTTGCCGCAGTCGGCGTTGACTTCTCCGATGCCGCTTACGAAAAAACAAAACGGATATATTCCCTGCTCACACCGCAAACGGTTAAAGGAATTGAGAAACGGCGCGTCGGCAATGTTTCCTCAAGCAGCGGAGACGGCGGTTATGTAATGCTGTCCCTTGACTATGCTAACCTGACAAACACCGCTGCTTATTCTTTCGGCATTTCCGATAT
>WRCR01000461.1 GCA_009783865.1 Planctomycetaceae bacterium
GTGTTTAAGAAACATACTGAAGTTGTCGAAGCCCCGAAAGGCAAACTCGTTGCACAGATGATGCCGCCGATGCGCGTGGTTGAAACATTCGCCCCGCTTTCCATAACGAGTTTAACCTCGCCGTCTAACGGCTGGTCGAAAAAATACATTTTCGATTTCGGCATCAATCTGGTCGGAAATTGCACATTAAAAGTTCCGGTAGGATTGCCAGACGGTACAGTATTGACGATTCGTCATGCTGAAACTTTACAGGAAGACGGAACACTTTATACCGCTAATTTGCGGGGCGCAAAATGCCGCGATATCTATATTGCAAACGGTAAAATGCAAAACAGTTTTTCCTATACTCCGAAATTTACTTATCATGGCTTCCGTTATGCAGAATTAACCGGTTTGCCTGAAAATGTCAAACCGGATAAAGAAACGCTGACCGCAAGAGCAATCAATACCGATTTACCGAAGGTCGGCAAGTTTGAAACGAGTAATGAAACGCTCAACGCCGTTTTCCGCAATGTCTATCGCGGAACGCAAGGCAATTATTTGAGTATTCCGACTGACTGTCCGCAGCGTGACGAGCGGCAGGGCTGGCAAGGCGACCGCGCCGGTGAATCCAAAGGCGAAATGTTCCTCTTTGACAACATAACGCTGTATTCCAAGTGGCTCATTGACATCGAGGACTCTCAACGGGAAGACGGCAATCTGTCCGATGTTTGTCCGAACTTTTGGCCCCTATACGGTTCCAATGTAACGTGGCCCAGTGCGTTCACGATAATTCCCGACAGCATTTACGTTATGTACGGCGATAAACGTCCGATTGAGCGGCATTACGAGGCAATGAAACGCTGGCTCATCGGACATCTGGGGCAATTCGTTAAAGACGGTATCATTGCGAAAGACAACTACGGCGATTGGTGTGTGCCGCCGGAAAAACCAGAATTGATACATTCGCAAGACCCCGCCAGAAAAACCTCGAAGGAAATACTTGCGACTTCGTATTACATTTACAATCTCGACTTGTTAACAAAGTACGCCAAGATGTTGAGAGACGGCAGACGGCAGACGGCAGAGGGAATTGAATCACTCGAAGCGGATATTAAACTCTTTGAAGCAAAAGCGGCGGAAATGCGGAAAGCGTTTAACGATAAATTTCTCAACGAGGAAACCGGTAAATATGATAACGGAACGCAAACGTCTTGTGTACTGCCGCTGTACTTCAATATCGTTCCCGATGACATGAAGCAAAAGGTTTTCACAGCGTTGGTTGATAACATCGAAAACGTCACGAAAAATCACATAGGAACCGGTCTCATCGGCGGGCAATGGCTGAACCGCGTTTTGAGCGATAACGGAAAAGCGGATATTTCGTATCTCTTTGCATCGAACAAGGATTATCCCAGTTGGGGTTATATGGTCGAAAAAGGTGCGACCGCCATTTGGGAACTTTGGAACGGCGATACCGCTGACCCGGCAATGAACAGCGGCAATCACGTTATGCTTGTCGGCGATTTGATTATCTGGTTTTACGAATATCTTGCCGGTATCAAAGCGGACGAAAACAAGCCGGGCTTCGAACATATTATAATGAAACCGCTGCCGCTGGGCGATTTGAAATTTGTCAATGCCGAGTATAATTCAATACGAGGCGTTATCAAAAGTAAATGGAACCGCGACGGCAATAAATTTCATTGGGAAATTGAAATACCGGTTGGAAGTACCGCAACGGTGATTCTGCCCGACGGAAAGAAAATCGAAAACGTCCAATCCGGTCAGCATATTTTTGATGCCGTGATTAAATGATTATTGTTACTAACTATAACCTGAATACGAAAGAATAATGTCAGATAGTTCATTACCGCCTGAAGACGAATTCAAGACCGTTCTTCCGATTGTGACAACGCCGCCGGAAATTCCGCAGCCGGAAACTCCCGCTAGTGTTTCACCGGAATCTTCCCGCATAACTACGGATTCCACTGTATCACTGCCGCCCGGAACGGCTTGCCTTCAATGCGGAACTGCGGTTCGTCTTCCGTCCGACCGGGTGTGTCGTCAATGCGGCAGGAGTTTCAACGAACCGTGTCTCAACTGTCAATCGATGAATCCGTTTTGGTTAAAAACCTGCCGCGGCTGCGGTTCCGATTTGAGTTCGCTCAAGGAAAAAATGTCTGCTACTCTGAACACGCATAAGAATCAAATTTTGAAAATGCGTGAAACATACGGGCATGACAAAACGCTGCCGTTGTTAAAGTATATGACCACCGTCAATCACCCTGATTTTGTTTCCTTCCGCGAATGGGCGAAGTCAATGACGGTGCTTATTCACAAAGAACGAAAAGACATCAAGGCGTATGTAGACAATATCCGTGAACAGGTAAATACTGCGATGAAGTCGCAGAAATATGACCGCGTCCGGCAAATTCTTGAACAGGTGCCGCGTCCTTTGCTTGATGAGGACTTCCGAAAAACATACACCGAAGCGGGAGATATTATCGATGAAGTTGAATCGCTGATACTCGAAATCCGCAATGCGATGGCTGCGAATAAATACAGTCAGTTGCTTTCCTGCATTCAGCGTTATTCAGAATTAAAAGCGAATGACCCTGAAGCAAAAGTGCTTCAGGATAAAATCGAACGCCTAACAACGGTGTACTCGGCAAAGGGAATGAAACTGCGCCGTATTCCGACGGGGCGTTTCTATATGGGGTCGCACGATTCCGATGAATTTCTGCGGAATAATGAGCATCCGCAGCACCGTGTTCACATAACCAAGAACATATTCGCCGGTGTTTATCTCGTTACACAAAAGGAATATATGGAGTTAATGGAATACAATCCGAGTATTTCCAAAGACCAAGAAAATTGTCCAGTTGACGGTGTCGGCTGGTATTCTGCTGTTGAATTCTGCAACAAGATGAGTGAAACGGAAGGATTAGCACCGTATTATGCGCTGTCGCAAGTCAAACGACGTTCTACCAATTCGATTGAAGCGGCGGAAGTCACCGTGCTGGGCGGCAGCGGTTATCGTCTCTTGACCGAAGCGGAATGGGAATACATTTGCCGCGCCGGAAGTATAACGCCGTGGTGTTTCGGCGATCAGGTAATGGACGTGATTCACTACGCTTGGTATTTTGATAACTCATTTGGAGAAACGCATCCAGTCGGAGAAAAGAAGCCGAATGCGTGGGGATTGTTCGATATGCACGGCAA
>WRCR01000462.1 GCA_009783865.1 Planctomycetaceae bacterium
ACCTCCTCCTTTGGTATCTCGAGATTCTTCTTTTGCTGCCGGAAGAGGATTCTCTGTTTCACTGGTTTTACACGGCAGCGGGAAAGCAAATTGTAATGAAGATTTATGTTGGTAATCTTTCCTACAGAACTTCGGCAGAAGAACTGAGGCAAGAGTTTGAACGCTACGGGACAGTTGACAATGTGGACATCATTATCGACCGTGAAACGAACCGCTCCAAAGGTTTCGGTTTCGTCGAGATGCCCAATAACGACCAAGCGAATGAAGCGATTGCTGCTCTTGACGGGCAGAATTTGGGCGACAGAACACTGAAAGTGAACGAAGCACGCCCGAAAGCACCCCGCACCGGCGGCGGAGGCGGCGGTTACAACGGGGGAAGACCCCGTGAAAGACGGTATTAATAGACAAATTGCTGCGTAATCTTGATTGTTAGAGTAGGAGCGGGGTACTTTTTTATTCCGCTTTGTTGTTTTTGTTTCTGGTTATGCTGATTTAATGATTAATATGATTTTCTTATAAAGCGTCACTTGTAATAATCATATTAATCAATCACGGTTCAGACAATATAAGCGAGACGCAAATGCGAATCAGAGCAGCCAACGCTGGTACCCAGTGCTCAGTTTTGTTCGTCTATCAGAAATACCATTACCCGTTTGGGGCCGTGAACGCCAAGTATCAGAACCTTTTCGATGTCGGCTGTCCGGCTCGGTCCCGTTACAATAACGAATTCGCCGCTGTTAGCATCTTTTAGCAGCGGCTTGACTTCCGTCCACGCAGCCGGTAAATGTTCCCGCAGCATTGAGGTATTCGCAATCACCAGCGAAACCGGCACTATGTAGGTCAGAAGCCGGTTAAATGCGTCCGGCGCAGCGAAAAAACAACTGCCGGTGTCCGCCAAAAGAAGGTCAGGCGAAACCAATGAAGCGTCTAGCATTTCCAACGCTTCCGGCGAAGTATCTCCCGCCTGTTCCGGCGCATACAACAGTTCTTTGTCATGTATTCTACCCGCAACGGACTTCGCCAGCGGATTGCTCATTACGCCGATTTTTTTTGCGTCAATTCCTTTCAATGTAGAACGGATTTTATGGACTGCGTCATCAAAGGAATCGCAAAGAACGATTTCGCCTTTCAGGGCGGTCAGATTACCGGAGAATTGTTTCGACATTTCCTCAACGGAAAGTCCCTGCAATTCCCAAACCTTTGGAATCAGCGGTTCTTCTGCCGGACTATCTTTTATGTCGGCAAGGGCGGTGCGGATTCGTCCAAGAAATTCTTCTTTAGTTGTCATAATGTTTTGTCCCCAACAAATTGTTTTAACAGTTGAATTCTATCGGCAGAAACGGACAACGCTTCACCGATTAAAAAAGTTCTCACGCCGGTCAGCATCAAGCGGTCAATGTCGCTGCGGGAATGAATTCCACTGGCGGCAACGACCGTTTGGTTTTTACCTAATGAATTAATAAGCCGGTTAGTATTTTCCAAGTCGATGCTCATTTCCGATAAATTGCGGTTGTTGATACCGATAAGCGGAAACGAAAATGGAGCGATTTTTTCAACATCGTATTCATCGAAAATCTCGACCAGCGCGTCCAAATTCAATTCCGAAGCGAGTTGATGATAATCGGATATTTGATTCCGCTCAAGACATCGGGCGATTAGCAGAATTGCGTCAGCATACACCGCCGCTTCGTAAATTTGTTTTTCTGAAACAATAAAGTCCTTTTCGAGTACCGGCAGCGAACAAGCATCGCGGGCAATTTTCAAATTGTCAAGTGAGCCGAAAAAGAAGTGTTCTTCTGTCAGAACGCTGATGCAGGCAGCCCCGCCGATTTCGTAGTCATTTGCGGTTTGCGAAACGTCAAGGTCTGGTGCGAATAAGCCGCGGGCGGGACTTCCCCGTTTGATTTCCGCAATGATTGCGGCGGTCTTACCGTCCACAGAACTATCCGTTATCTTATTTTTGAGGGCGTTGTGAAACGGGCGGAAATCTTCACGTTCATTGAACAGCGTTTGCAATTCCTGAATGCTCACCGGCATCGCTTTGACGGTTTGAATACGCCGCTCTATGATTTTTTGCAGAACATCGCTCATAACGCCGGTATTATACACCATATTCCGTGAATTGCAAATTCCCGTCCGAATGCCCATTGACCACCTAACATCAAGCCCCAATTTTAAAAATTTTATCGACGTAACTGCTTGAAAACAAAACACTTCGGAAAATTGTATCATTTTGCACATAGTGACTACCTATCTTAACGTCATTTTACCTATTTTGACAATTAGTAGTGAGTGACGAGTAGCGAGTGGCGAGTGAAATTGGCAGCCGCCAGTGACTACCGGCGGAGTAAAACCGGCGCAAATGATAACACACCCGCTAAACTTGGCAAGAGCAAAAAGTGCCGCCCATTTAGCCGGTACTCCGGTTCACTTGTTTTCAAAATGCAAATCGGTATAATGGCGTGAACATCGATATAACCCTGCTCACGCCAAAATGAAATACGCGAAAATCCAAGAGGAAGAACTCAAAAACAAAGTCGCTGACGATTTCTTCGGCAAGTTCGATTGGACAGAAATCGTCGGAAAGATAGATTTTGCCGTTGGTGCGAGACAGCAGACGGTAGAAGGCAGACAGCAGTTTCTTCTCTGGGCAGAAGCCAAAGCCGCAAAGACCGATGTTTGCGAAATGCTCACGCAACTCGTTCTGACCATCGGCAAGGCACGGACGTTCGACAAAATCATACCGCCTCCGTTTCTCGGCTGCTTTGACCGCGAAAAAATTGCCTTCGTGCCTTATCACACCATACAGGAAATTTTCTATCAAAACGATTTTAACTGGAATGTTACGCCGTCCAAGCAGGATACACCGCAATTCAAACAGGTGTACGAACTGATAAAAGGCATTTTTCACACCGTCATTCCCGCGAAGGCGGGAATCCAAACGGAATATGTTAACATCAACTCTCTAGCCCCCCGCTTTCGCGGGGGTGACGAATCTCGTGAAACCTATATCTTCGATTTTCAAAAAGACGAGAAAGAACTCCGGCAATTCATCCGTGAAAATTTTGTCGTCGGCAAATCAGACATTACAAAAACTAGGATAGACAAAAACAATTTTATCAACATATACAATCGCTGGCTCCAAGCCGTCAAACCGACTATAGCAGTTAACTGGGAACTAGCGAAAAAAGCCGGCATCATCG
>WRCR01000463.1 GCA_009783865.1 Planctomycetaceae bacterium
AGCGGACGCAAGATTCAGTGGAATCCTCAAACGGAGCAGATTATCGGAGATGACAAAGCACGTTTAATGTTGAAACGAGAACAGCGGAAGGGATATGAGATTTCGTAAGTGATTCAAAAGGAATCTAACGAACAGAACCGCAATCGTTAGATTGCGAAATAGTACGCGCAATCTTGCACTTACGGCTCTGATTGTTTTTTCTCTTTTCTTTCCTTTATTTCGCATTTCAGGTCATCGATTTTTTCTGCCAACTTGTCCATTCCGTTGGCTATCCTATTTACTCCGCTAGCAATCATGACCAGAGACACAATAGCCACAATGATCATTGCTAAATAAAGAAAACGCAGCAGTATCATCATTACAGGTCCAAATAGCATTTGCATTTCTACCTCCCTTGTTTCCAGTGTGGTTTTTTCTAAAAATTTGCATGGATGCTGTACTTCTCCGTTACTTTAGTCGCATTATATCACAATTATCCGATGACTGCAACTAAAATCAAATAGCCGCAATTTTCGAACCGCCGTTGCAATCTCACAACCGATAGTGTATAAAAAAAATTGCACATTACAGTCCTCTCCCGAAAAGATTTATCTTGCGCATATTTGTACTGATTTTACGCAAAATTGTATTGACTTTCTAGAAAAATTCTGCTATTATACTGATGTTAGAATCGTCTTTTACCGCTCCGTTATATTCCATTTCGAAGTTTAAGCAGTTGCAGGAGAACAATAAATGAGAAACAACAAAATAAAACTAGGCGGTTTGAGGGGGGAACGAATTATAATTTTGCGTACAGTTTTAACAGTATTTCGATAATTATTCTCCTCATTCTAATTTTCGCGGGCTGTTCGCAACAGCGATTCCCAGATGGTATGCCGCCGCTGCAATCAGCAACCATCATTCTCATGCAGGACGGCAAACCGCTCGCCGGTGCAAGCGTTGCTCTCTTTTCTGAAGATAACGTAAACAGTCCTTGGAGCGTCGGCGGCACGTCCGACCAAAACGGACATGCCGTTCTTATTACGTATGGCAAATACAACGGCGCACCTGCCGATCGATACAAAGTATGTGTTTCAAAGGTTGAAATCGTTACCGCACCGGGCGGCAATCCGGCAGATGAAAACGTACCGATGAAACGACCGGATGAGTTTGACCTCGTTGAACCGAAACTGAAATCACCATTGACGACCACGCTGTCGGTCGACATAAAGACCGGCAAAAGCAGTATAGAATTGGACACCGGCGGTGCAGTCAGAAAGAAAATTGACTCCGGCGGTGCCTGAAATTTTTTTGTTTCTTTTTATTATTTCCACCATTAATTTTAGGAGAATGTATTTATGACTACACGAAAGAAAGCGTTCACACTTGTTGAACTACTCGTAGTTATTGCCATCATCGGCGTTTTGATTGCGCTGCTCCTTCCCGCTGTTCAGGCGGCAAGAGAAGCGGCGAGGCGTATGCAGTGTATGAATCATTTGAAACAATTCGGCTTGGCTCTGCATAATTACCACGACATCAATCAAGCCCTTGTTGCCGGAGGAGGTCAGTTGCCGAAAGTGGATGACCCCACAAATGCAAATACTTTCGGAAGTTGGAGCGGTACAATTTTTCTTCTGCCTTTTATGGAAGAAGCATCGAGATACGATTCCATTCAGGCGACAACAAGCACAGTGTTGGGCAGCCCGGTGAGGGTCTATGATTATACTGGTGCGACCCATTTGATGAAAACGCCGTCAATATTTTATTGTCCGTCAGACGGTTCCGCAAAGCAAATGGGACCTAACAGCGATGTACAGCGTCAATTACCGCGCCTTAGTTATTGTTATTCCAGAAGCGATGTCAGTTACCACACAGAATACGATTACGGTACGCCTACAATAGGTACTATGGGTGGTGATGACGCTAAAAATAAAGGACGCTGTATGTTTGTCAGACGTTTATGGCTTGGGTTTAATTTTATATCAGATGGAACCAGCAATACAATAGCAGTTAGCGAAACGGTGACTCCGCGGGCGGCGGGTACCAAATTTGTCCTTGGAGGTATGAGAGTATTATCCGGTCCGATACGGAACGACAGTGCGGGAATCGCCGATTTAACGAACCGAACCGGCTGTCTTAACGGACGAAGCGGTTCTGAATTGACAGGAACGATTGCAACTATGGCTTACCGCGGCGAAACGTGGCTGCTGGGACGTGCTGCCGTTACCGGATTTCATACGATTCATCCGCCGAATTCGCCTGCCTGTGTTAGAACGGATATGAATTACGGCGATTACGGTTTGTTTCCTCCGAGCAGTTATCACAGCGGCGGAGTGAACGGAGTACTTTTTGACGGTTCTGCGCGTTTTATATCGGAGACACTCGACTTTGGACCAGCAACTGCGGTGCCGGTATTGAGCGGTAAGAGTCCTTTTGGAGTATGGGGCGCAATGGGAACTCCTAACTGCGGCGAAAGTACAACGTTGTAGATAGTTGCAATTTCCCAACAGTTAGTATATAAATACGGGCATAATCAATGAAACAATACCGCAATTTGAACCGATGCCCGCCAATTTAACACAACAATATAAGAAAGCGGAAGAGAATTACCGCCGCGCCGAAACGCCGGAAGAGGAACTGCGCTGGCTCCAAGTAATGCTGGCAGAAATGCCCAAGCACAAAGGAACAGACCATCTTCAGGCGAAATTAAAAACGCAGATTTCCGAAGCGAAAAAGGAAGTCGAACAAGGGAAATCCGGCGGGAAAAAAGGCGGGGCAACCCGTTCTGCCCGAATTCCAAGACAGGGTGCAGGAACGGCTGTCATCATCGGCGGTCCCAATGCCGGTAAAAGTTCGCTTCTTGCTTCATTAACCCGCGCAACGCCGGAAGTTGCCATCTACCCGTTCACGACTAAACAGCCGCAACCCGGTATGATGCAATGGAACGATGTCTTCGTGCAACTCATTGATACGCCGCCGGTTACGCTTGATTATCTTGAGCCGTACATTGTCGGTATGCTGCGCAGTGCAGATTTAGTGCTGTTAATGATTGACCTCGGAGACGACGGCGGAATCGAACAGTGCAAGGACGTTCTTGATAAACTGGCATCGACAAAAACCCGATTGGCGGCGGACTCGCATCTTGACGAGGAAGATGTCGGCTTGTCTTTCACGCAAACGTTTTTCATTGCGAACAAAATTGATGCTCCAGAAGCGCAA
>WRCR01000464.1 GCA_009783865.1 Planctomycetaceae bacterium
ATCCGCATCATTCAAAACACGATGCAAACAATCCTAAAGGCAGTTATGGCGTGATGCCGCTGGATTATACGTATAAGGTTTTCGAGTTCACCGACAAGGTTTTTCCCAAGAGTGCTGTTCTTAGTATCAATGATTACGACATGGGATTCGGTTACGTCAATCAGGTTGCTCATCTTCGTTTGCGCGGCTGCCGGGTCGATATGGCTGGGTTGCAGATGCATTTGTTCAATCCGAAACAGTGTGCCGACATTGCAAAGGGAGCGAAGATACAGCATCCTGAACGTCTCTTGCAGTTGATGGACGATTTCGATAAACTCGGAGTGCCGTTGCATTTAAGTGAGATTACGATTACCGCTCCAAACGATGACGAGTCGGGCAGAGAGATTCAAGCCAACATTACGAGAAATCTGTACCGGATGTGGTTTTCGTGGCCCAAAATGGAGGCGATAACTTGGTGGAACCTTGTTGACGGCTGCGGATTGGCTGGCGAACCAACGACATCGGGAGTTTGCACTCGGCAGTTGGAAAAGAAACCCGCCTATCACGCTTTGGATAAACTTATCAATTACGAATGGAAAACGACAATTGTCGAAAAGGCAGAGGAAAATCGTTTCAAAAATCAGTTTCGCGGATTCAAAGGACGTTATCGCGTTTCTTGGACAGATGTAAACGACAATGCCCGAACCGCCGAAATTGATGTCCGGTGATTAGAATATAGTACACAGAGTACCTAAACAATCAAGAATAACTAGAGACAATAAACAATGACCCAAATTTCAGATAATAACGAATTGGAACCGAAACCCGCCGGAAAAATGAACCTCGAAAATCTGCGGCGGCTGCGCGATGTGGTAGACCCCGCCGGTTTTTCCGTGCCGGAATCCGACATCATCGCCCGTTATGAAAAACTGTACACCGGCTGTGTCAACGATGTTCTGCGGGAACTGTGTTTGACTAATCAGGCACTGCCGCACGAGATTAAACCGCTTCGGGACGAAATGGTTCTCGCCGGTTTTGCATTTACGATACGTTCCAATTCAGACCCGACGATAGCTGGTGAACTGGAACTGCGGGTCAAGATGCTTGACGAACTGCGTCCGAACATGGTGTGCATCTGGAACGCCAATGGTCTTGCCGATGCCTCGCATTGGGGCGGCGTAATGACGAAAATGTCATTAAAACAGGGTGTTCGCGGTGCAATCATTGACGGCGGAATCCGCGACACCAAAGACATTTTGGAACAGGGTTTTCCGATTTGGTATCGATACCGAATTTCCAACGGTTCGCTTTCCCGCGCGAAAATCACCGGCTACCAAGTGCCTATTGTTGTCGGTAATGTGTATATCAAGCCCGGTGACCTGATATTCGCCGATATTGATGGTGCCATTGTTGTGCCGCGCAAACTTGTAATGCCGGTTCTGGAACGCGCTGAAGGAATCGAAACCAACGAGTTGGAGTTCAAAGAATGGATAGAAGCCGGTCTTTCGCCGGAACAGGTTCATGACCGCGGCGGCTATTTTTAATATCCGGCTTTTTCCCGGCATACGCCATCAGCGTTTCCACTCTGCAAACAATTTTGCAGAGTGTTCCAGTTGTTGAATCCGCTCTTCGGATGTCAATTTCGTGCTGCCTTCTTCAATCAAAAGACAGCCCTTGTATCGAATCGAGCAAAGCAAATCAAACAATTCTTTAGTCGGATATGACGGTGAATCTAAACTTCGGATATGAGTCACACGTCCGAGCCGTTTCGCAACGGATTCAAAATTTTCCTTCAAGCCGGGCGGGGCTAAATCCGGCGGGTTGCAGTTCCAGCACAAGGTAACATTCGTTTCCGGTACTTGGTCGATAATCGCTTTCATTATCGGTATCGGAGCGCAGCCGCCGTGGACTTCCAAACGAATTTCCTGCTGATATTCCGCCGCAAACTGTCCTAATTCACGCAGCGATTTCGCAATCTGGGCAATCGTCTTTTCCTTTTCGACATCTTTCGGCAAGTCATTCGGTTTAACTTTCACGCCGCTTGCTCCGCAATCTCTCGAAAGCAAAACGTATTCTTTCGCACCGTCAATGTTCTTTCGCACCTTTGCCGCATCGGGAGAATGAAAATCGAAATTTGTACCGAAACCGACAAGTTCAATTCCGCTGCCTGTGAACTGCTCTTTAACTTTTGCCCGCTCTTGCGCGGACAATGCCGGTGAAACACCGTGCTTGTGGTCCACCCGCAATTCAACGCAGGTCAACTTCGCTCGCCGGCAATTTGCAATTAACGTTGGAACATCCCAGTCCATTCCCCACTGATAGGTGACGAGACCTAACTGCATGGCGAAACCCTTCGGGGGTTGACCGAAACAAGTCGCCGCAAATGGAACGGAAAGCGAACCGACAGCCGCCGCCGCAGTTGTTTGTAATGTTGTCTTCAAAAATGAACGCCGTGTTGTCATTGAAGGGTTCCTTATTGTAATGGATGATGAAACTTTAATCATATATTAAGGTTTTGCGGGGGAAAGTCAAGGCACCATACACACAGTCCGCTTCCTGTGCTGTTCTGCTGTTCATTCCCCAAAGAAAATTTTCGTTTTCATTATTCGTTCACGAGTTTCGATTAGCATGCGCACATATTCCATCGTGCGGACATCCTTGATTTTATTGCACGATGAACAAAGCAGTTGATAATTTTCATAATAATCGCCGCCGCCTTTTGCCGATGGCTGAATGTGGTCAATTTCGAGATTCCATATTTCAAATTTATGTCCGCAGCCGTTACAGTTGCCGTCTTGTTGTTTGTACAGCCGCTTTTTAACGGATTCCGATTTCGGTTCGAACTTAACATCGGTTCTCACCGGCGATTGTGAAGTTGCTGCGAAGTCCTTAAAGATACCGGCATCATCGCTTAATCTTTCGACCAAAATACCGACGGCTTTTTCTTCAATATCGATACCAATCCATTTTCGTCCTAATTGTTGAGCGGCAACACAAGTTGTAGCACAGCCGCAGAAGGGGTCCATTACGATGCCGCCTTCGTTGGAAGATGCTTTAATGATGCGATGCAAAAGGGCAAGCGGTTTTTGCGTAGGATAGCCGGTGCGTTCTTTGCCGCGTGCAGACACTATATCATACCAGGCAGAATTTACTCTTTCTGTTCTCTCGTCTAAATACTTTTTATAATTTTTACAAATTCCGTCTTTCCAAATTAAC
>WRCR01000465.1 GCA_009783865.1 Planctomycetaceae bacterium
GATGGCGTATTTGACATACATGGCGCAGCGCATCATCGAAATGCACAGAGTATTGAAAGATACGGGCAGTTTGTATTTGCATTGCGATTCGACGGCAGGACACTATTTGAAACTGTTATTGGATTCTGTTTTCGGCAAACAGGGATTTCGCAATGAGATTATATGGTGTTACCGCGGCGGCGGTTCACCCAAAAGTGATTTTGGACGACGGCACGATACAATTTTTCGATATGCGAAAAGCAGCGAACTGACGTTTAACGCCGATTCCGTTCGTGTTCCATATCAAGCCGAAGGAATAAGCCGCACAGATGATGCAATGTGGGGAAAGCACAAAGGAACAGATAAAGTGTATAAGCCGCATCCGCTAGGCAAGATACCAGAGGATTGGTGGCAAATTGATGTATTAAACGCAAACGACCCTGAACGCACCGGCTATCCGACGCAAAAACCGCTTGCACTTTTGCACCGCATCATAAAAGCATCGTCCAACGAAGGCGATATTGTAATGGACCCCTTCTGCGGCTGCGCAACGACTTGTGTTGCTGCTCAACAGTTAGGACGAAAATGGATTGGCATCGACATCGAAAAACAAGCAGCCGGTATTCTAGTCGAAAGATTAAGTGACGATGCCGGTCTCTTTAAGGACTTTATCGCAACGGACATAATACCGAAACGAACCGATATTAAGGAAGAGAAGCCGTCAGAACCCGTCAAACAACGGTTATACAGAGAGCAGAACGGAAAATGTAATGCTTGCGGAGTCGAATTCGAAATACGTAACCTTGTAATCGACCACATTCAACCGTCATCAAAAGGCGGCGGTGATTATTATGAGAACTATCAGTTGCTTTGCGGTTCGTGCAATTCTATCAAGGGTGCCCGTCCGATGGAATATCTGCGGATGAAAATTGAAACCCGCGAGCGAATGATGAAGACGAAAATTATCTTCGGGGAATGAACAATTTTCGTTTTTATCTGATACAATAAATCAAATTGACAACCATTAACCAACGTAAATTTTGAGGAAACACCTATGTCAAAGAATTTCGGAATTATCGGCTGCGGAATGATAGCCAACTTTCACGCAAAAGCAATAGAATCCATCGGCGGAAAAGTTGCCGCCTGTTATGACAAAGTTCCGCAAGCGATTGAGCGGTTCGCAAAAGAACACCCCGACTGCAAACCGTACAACGACTTCTCTGCATTTCTTGCTGACAAGAACATCGAAATCGTTACCATTTGCACTCCGAGCGGGGCGCACTTTGAACCGGCAATCGCCGCCGCTGAAGCAGGAAAACATCTCATCGTTGAAAAGCCGCTGGAGATTACACTTGACCGCTGCGATAAAATTATAGCGGCGGCAAAGAAGAACAATGTAAAACTGGCGACCGTTTTTCACAGCCGGTTTCATGAGTCCTCGCAGCAAATCAAGAGCGCGGTCAATACCGGTCGTTTCGGGCGGTTAACACTTGGCGATTCCATAGTGAAATGGTATCGGACACAACAGTACTACGACAGCGGTGCCTGGCGCGGAACTTGGGAACTAGACGGCGGCGGCGCACTGATGAATCAAGCGATTCATTCCATTGACCTGCTTATCTGGCTGATGGGACCGGTTGTCGAGGTCTCTGCGAAAATTGCCCTGCTTGCACATGATAGAATTGCCGTTGAAGATACCGCCGTTGCTTCACTGCGGTTTGCAAACGGGGCATTAGGAACAATAGTCGGTACAACGGCATCATTTCCGGGCTACTTGAAGCGGGTAGAAATCAGCGGTTCTTCCGGCAGTGCGGTCTTGGAAGAAGAAGACATTATAAAATGGCAATTTGCCGAAACCGCACCGGAAGATGCGGCGGTTATGGAAGCGATGAATTCCCGCCGTTCTGGTGCCGGCGGTGCTTCCGACCCAAGTGCGATTAACTTCTTGGGACACGCAAAACTGTTCGAGAACGTCTGCAATGCGATAGACGGCAAAGAAGGGGTTCTCGTGAGCGGTGAGGAAGGCAGACGAAGTGTCGAAGTGATTCTTGCGATTTACAAGGCAGCCGAAACCGGCGATACGGTTCATTTTCCGCTTGTTAGCGACCCCGAATTGGCGGTTCGCAACGGCGGTGTTGTCGGCGGTTAAATAACGCTCCCCTAACAATAAGGAAACCCAAGTCATGAAATACCGCGCTATTCTCATCCTGTTTTTCGTTCTCACTTTGCCGCTTCTCTCTTCGGAGCCGAAGACGGTCAAATTAACGTTTTCGCCGGAGACGACTTATCTGATGGAACCGCAACTGCCCGACGGACGCATTGATTACATTGCGGCTCTCAATAAGCAGTTAGCCGCCCAAACAACGCCGGAAAACAACTTGATTGCCGGTATCTTTCCGCTTGTTCCCGGTGAGGTGAAAGAATTTCTCACCTGGGCAGACACAACAGAAGAAGAACTGCCGAAAGCAATCCAAAAATATCGGGAGCGTTTCGGCAAAATGCTTGGTCTCGGTGCCGTCACTCCGCCGCTGAACGCACCCATATGGTTCGGTCCGGTGTCGGCATTTACAGAGGATTCCGAGAAGGAACTCCTCGAATTTTACACGAAGGAAGAACTTGCCGCAATGAGCGAAAAATGTCGGGAACTAGACAAGAATCATTATAAATCCCGACTTGACGAAGGCAAAATAACACAGGAAAAGTACGATACGGAAATCAAGCGAATCGAAACAGAAACAACGGAAAAATTCTATCGGTGCATCCTGGGGAAACAATTTCAGGAATCCTTAAGACATCCTTGGACGGCAAAGGAATATCCGTATATCGCCAAGTGGTTGGCATCGACCGATGAGCAGGGAGAAAAATTGATGGACATTATCCGGCAGCGCACAGGATATTATCATCCGTTGCTTTCCCATGACGAAGATTCGAACTTGATGTATGCAGTGATGTTTCCTTATCTTCAATCGCTCCGTTCCATGGCGAGGTATTTTAATTGTCGCGGCAACTTTGAGTTTGCTCGTGGTCATTTCGACCAAGCGATGGAATGTGCTTTCGCATCGGTTCGGCTGGGGCAAACGATTCGTCCCGGTTCCAGCACCATAGTCGAAGATTTGGTGGGAATTGCGACAATCGGTGTCGGACATGGACAACTAACGACCTATCTGGCGAATCTTCCGAAAGAAAAGGATACTACGTGGATTCTGCAAAAGAAA
>WRCR01000466.1 GCA_009783865.1 Planctomycetaceae bacterium
AAGTCCGGTCTGCCGTCAGGAATAGGTCTTCCATCTTGACGCGGTCTGAAGTCCGGTCTGCCGTCAGGAATAGGTCTTCCATCTTGACGCGGTCTGATATCCGGTCTGCCGTCGGGAATAGGTCTTCCATCTTGACGCGGTCTGAAGTCCGGTCTGCTGTCTGGAATAGGTCTTCCATCTTGACGCGGTCTGAAGTCCGGTCTGCTGTCTGGAATAGGTCTTCCATCTTGACGCGGTCTGAAGTCCGGTCTGCCGTCGGGAATAGGTCTTCCATCTGGACGCGGTTTGATATCCGGTCTGCTGTCGGGAATAGGTCTTCCGTCTGGGCGCGGTCTGATATCCGGTCTGCCGTCAGGTCCTGGTCTGTCCGGTCTTGTCTCCGGTCGTGGTTGTTGCGTTGGACGCTGCACTGTCGTCGGCTTTGTCTCCGGTCTCGGTTGCGGCGGAGCAGGCGTTGGCTGCCGTTGAGTTGTCGGCGTTTGCTGTCGTTGCGCTATCGGCGGTCTTGTCTCTGTTGGAGCCGGTCTCGGTTCAGAACGCTGTATCACCGGAGCATTTCTCGGTTGCCCTATCGTAGGAGTCGGATAATTCGGTCGGGAAACCGTTGGCGGCCTCTGAACAACCTGCGGTGATGATTGTCTCTGAACAATCGGCGGAGAGGACTGCCTTTGAACTGTCGGCGGCGGCGATTGTCTCTGAACAACCGGCGGCGAGGACTGCCTTTGAACAGCCGGAGCGTATGTTCGTCCCGAATTACTGCTGTCCGAAGGACGGTTATAAGACGGAGCCGGTAGTGAAGATGAGTTGCCGGACTGAGACAGAGAATTCCTGTCCTGATTGCCGCCGCTGTTTCTGTTCCGCTGGGCAAACGCCGGTACCGCCGCTGTCAATAACACCGCCGATAACAGCGAAAAAATGAGGAGAAATACAAACTGCGTTTTAATTGTATTCATTGGTTCCTCCTTTACGTCAAGTGGTTTCAATTATCGAACCTTACATATGAATTTTAACCCCCGAAAATACAAAAGGATACGGGGGATTTTTAGCGGTTTAATCGGCGGTATTAGAGACCGCCGCTAAACTTGTCGTTAAACGTCGCAAATCTGCACCGCTTTACGGAGCGAATTGAGTCCGTCTTTCGGCATAAACTCGTGAGCGACAAAGCCCTTGTATCCGCTTTCAACGATTGCTTTCATTACCGCCGGATAGTAAATCTCCTGTGTTTCGTCAATATCATTGCGTCCCGGATTTCCGCCGGTGTGATAATGTCCGATGACATCCTTATAATCACGAATCATTTGGATAATATCGCCTTCCATCCGCTGCATGTGGAAAATATCATAGAGTAGTTTGAACCGCTCACTGCCGACTTTTCGGGCGAGTGCGCCGCCCCAAGGCGTTGTATCCGCCATGTAGTCCTTGTGATTCTTGCTGTTCAACAATTCCATGATGACATTGACTTTATACTTCTCGGCAGTCGGCATTAACTTTTTCAACCCGATGACGCAGTTCTCTAACCCCTGTTCGTCGTCCATACCTTTGCGGTTGCCGGAGAAGCATATAATGTTGGGAACGCCTTTGTCGGCAGCAATCGGAATTATCCGTTCATAACCCTCAATGAGTTTTTCATGATTTTCGATGCGGTTGAAGCCGTCGGGTATTGAACCGGCACCGTTTCCCATTGTGACAATCATATCGTTATTGCGGACAGTGTCCCAATCTTTTTCACTGATGAGGTCGACACCGACCATTCCGAGTTTTTTACAGATTTTGCAGAACTCGTCCAGAGGAATTTTTCCGAAGCACCATTTCGAGACCGATTGGCGGATATTGCCTTTGACGGTCAATGCTTCGATTTGTTCGACGGTTTGGGCAAGAACGGATTTGTTCATTGAGCCGAGAATAGTAATACCGGCGATACCGGCAACGGTCTTTACAAAAGAGCGGCGTTTCATATTTGCGATTATGTTAAAAGAATGATTGTTGAGCGTGTGAATAGGACACACAGTAAAATTTAATTCATTTTCGCATAAGACGGACGGGATTGCAAGTGGTCGGCAATGAGAAAACAAGCGGCAGCAAGGAAACCGTACAGTGCCGCGAACATGCTTACCATAAAACCAATGCCGTACATTTGAGAGTCAAAATTACCGAGCATGAGTACAAAATTTACGACCGACCAAAATATGCCAATTAAAATAATAACCGGTGCAGCAATCCAATTTCGCTGTTTTCCCGAAGCCAGACGAAATGCCAGCCAACATACTGCCAACACCAAAATGCTTTTGAAATCATAATATCTGCCAAATGAATTATCGACAGGATTGAGTACGAAAGTTGCACGGAAAATGACGCTGCCGAATTCTTCGGGCTGAATCGGTCCCAAACGATTCGGTGTTTGAACGGCAAATAACAATACGACAGCCAAGCAGCGCAGCGTAAAAAAACAGCCGATTGCAAGCAGCAGTTGAAAAATGGAAGTTTGCCCGAAGAACGCCGGTGAAAGCGTCGGCGGCGATAAACGAAGAGCAATCGGGAGAAACAAAAATACCGCAAGACATATTGCGTAAATAATGCTCAACAAACTGAACGCTATCGGCTGTCCGATGGTGTGCGGGTCTAATTTTGTCATCGCCCAAACGGTTCCAAGAACCATGCCGAGCAGTCCCCACGCAAGGGTGAACTCCGTCAGACGTAGGAAAAAGCGTCCCGTTTCAGCGGTGTTGTCATCGGCGGGAAACGAAAACGTAAAGAACGTGTTCATTCCGAGATGGAATTTTTTTCCTCCGAAGAGTAAAATGTATCCGGCGATTCCTAACAAGATGTACGATACCGCTATCGAGTCGAAAAAGAAAGCGAATCCGTCAAATATAACAGCCGCACAAAACAGTAACGCAAAAATAAGAAAGCCGAGGAATATCATGGTATTGATGGGGTTGCAAAGAACGGATATCGACAAATACGTAAACTCATTATAAAGAATTGTTTTCGTTTTGTCAAGGAAAAATTACCGGCGGGTTATCACCCGCCCGCCGGTTATTGTGATGGAGTATCGTCAAATGCGTTATCTTTAATCACGATGGACGGTCTATCGCCCGCCTTGTTTTCGATGCGTTCCTGTCCGCGAAAGACGTTGCCGGTGATAACAGCCCGCTTCACTTTTTCGCCGAGAAATATGTGATTCTTGTTCTCT
>WRCR01000467.1 GCA_009783865.1 Planctomycetaceae bacterium
GGTGAATGACGCTAAGAGAGCATTCACCCTCGTAGAACTTTTAGTCGTTATCGCCATTATCGGCGTTCTAATCGCTTTGCTTTTGCCCGCAGTGCAAGCCGCCCGTGAAGCCGCAAGAAGAATGTCGTGTACGAACAACCTTAAGCAGTTCGGCATCGCTCTGCATAACTATCACGATGCCTGTGATTCTCTGCCGGCTGGAAAGAGCGGTCCCGCCGGTACAAACTGGTGCGCTTGTGTTAGTGCTGCCGGAGCCCCTATGAATCATAATGACCGGCGACATGCAAGTCAGTATGCGGCTTCAACGTGGCTCGCTCCGTTTATGGAACAGCAGACCAGATACGATGCGCTGATGGGTATGAAAGATGCTAATGGTAATCTGCCGGGACCTTGGATTGCCTCTGCCGGTTACAACGGCTCGCCGGAAGGTTTGAAGGTATTTGATGTGCCGACTCCCGGTCCCTTTGCCTGCCCTTCGGACGGTCAATCCAAGCAGCCGGGGCATACCAATGGGTCCAACCCGCCGCGAAACGCTAGATTAAATTATATGTTCTGCTACGGCGATACGGCTGATGCAAGTTTAATAGAGGGTTCTGGTGTTGCCGTCGCTATTTTCAGAACCCGCGGTGTTTTTAGTTTACGCATCTGGAACTCATTCGCTGCCGTTGCTGACGGTACCAGCAACACGATTGGAATGGCAGAATCCGCAACAGCCCAAAAGAATACGCAACCGTGGGATGGGAACGGATTAGTACGCGGCGGTCAAGTCGTACTTTCCGGTTTAACAGGTAACGGTGGGGCAACGATTTGTCGCAATGTTGTCGTCAGGAACGGTGCTTATACTTCGGCAAATACCTTGAATGCCACTGATATACGCGGGTACGGTCTTTTTGACGGTCGTCTTTTGATAACCGGTTTCCAGACAATTTTACCGCCGAATTCGCCTTCGTGTGCAACCAGTAACAGTGATTATACCAGCGGCATCATGTCGGCATCGAGTTTTCACAGCGGCGGTGTTAATGTGATGCTTCTTGACGGCTCTGTTCGTTTCGTTTCCGATACGGTAAATTCAATGACTAATAACCCCGATTATCCTGAAGTTGCCAATCCGAGAGGAATTAGTCCTTATGGTGTCTGGGGAGCAATGGGAACTATAGGCGGCGGTGAAAGCGTGACGTTTTAATTGAAAACAACAGCACAACGAGCGGGAGAAAGCGGAAATCAGATTTCCGCTCGTTGTTCGTTACCCGCAAGTTTCGTTTCACTTCACTTGCGGCTCTGTTCTCGTCACTCACTACTTGCAGCCCGCCGCTCTAAGCGGCGGGCTGCTGTTGCATCAAGCCGCTTTTTGGGATAGAATAGTTTCGTTTCCTATACGTTTTTATCCAACGAAAATTGAAACTATGTCAACTCTTGCCCTTCCCGATATGAACCTGTTAAGCAAAAGCGGTGCCGACTTTGTCGATGAACCGCTCTTCGAGGATTTGCTCAAACGCAAAGCAGATACAGGTAAAATCCGTGAAATTATCGCAAAATCAAAAAATAAAGAAGCACTGACAATCGAAGAAACAGCCGCTTTACTCAACGCCGATGAACCGGAAATTATCGAACTGATTTTCGAGACCGCCCGGCAACTCAAAGAAGATGTGTACGGCAACCGCATCGTCTTTTTCGCTCCGATTTACGTCGGTAACCTCTGCATTAACGACTGCGAATACTGTGGTTTCCGCCGAAGCAACAAAGAACAAATCCGGCGCACACTTTCCGTTGAAGAACTGCACATGCAAATCCGCAGTATGCTGATGATGGGACATAAACGGACAATCGCGGTCTACGGAGAACACCGCAACTATGGTCCCGAGTACATTGCCGAGACGGTGAAACAGATTTACTCTGTCGAATACAAACATCCCAAAACCGGCAGCGTTCAGTCAATGCGCCGTGTTAATATCAATGCCGCTCCGCTCTCACACGAAGGTTATAAAATCGTCAAGGAAGCCGGTATCGGAACTTATCAAGTGTTTCAGGAAACATATCATCACGCAACATACAGCCGAATGCATCCGCAGGATACCCGCAAAGGCAATTTCATGTGGCGGCTTGATTCACCGGCAAGAGCAATCGAGTCCGGCTGCGACGATGTAGGTCTCGGCGTACTGTTCGGACTTGCCCCGTGGAAGTTTGAGGTCCTTGCGCTGGTTTCTCATGCAATTTATTTAATGAATCATTACAAAGTGGGACCGCACACAATAAGTTTTCCGCGTATCAGACCGGCAAGCGGTGTTAAAATTGAAGAAGTCGCAAAGAATAATCTTGCTGACGAGGACTTCTTGCGTATGATTGCGATACTGCGGCTTTCTGTTCCTTACACCGGCTTGATAATCACGGCGCGTGAACCGGCGAAGATTCGGGATGTCGCTCTCGGCTTCGGTGTTTCGCAAGTTGATGCGGGGACGGTTATCGAAATCGGCGGTTATCAGAACCCCGGCACTGTGCAGCAGCAGGCGTTGAACCGCGAACAGTTTCACATCGGTGATGAGCGGACGCTTGATGATATGATTCGGCACTTGCTCAACAATGGATTCATACCGAGTTTCTGCACTGCTTGTTATCGGCTTGGACGAACCGGCGAGGTCTTCATGGAATACGCTAAGCCGGGCTTCATTCAGAACATGTGTACGCCGAATGCTCTAACTACTTTGCAGGAATATCTTTCCGACTTTGCTTCACCGGAAACGAAAGCAATCGGCGAAAAAGTTCTCGCCCGCGAATTGGAAAAATTCAAAGACGAAAAGAAGCGCAGACAAGTTTGTGACCGCGTGGAACGTATCCGAAACACTTCGGAAAGGGACTTGTATTTCTAGGTTTCGATACAATTTACAACGTATGACACGACAACATAAATTTCAAAACACACTTTATACTCACGACAATCTGTACGTTCTTTCGGGCTTGAACAGCGGACTGGTTGACTTGATATATCTCGACCCGCCGTTCAACACGAAGCGGACATACTCCGCACCTGTCGGCAGCAGAACAGCGGGTGTCAGTTTCAAAGATATGTGGACGTGGCAGGATGTCAACGAACATTATCTTGATACACTTGCCGTAAAGTATCCCGAATTGACGAAGTATATTGCAACGGTCGGCGGTATTCATGGTAAAGCAATGATGGCGTATTTGACATA
>WRCR01000468.1 GCA_009783865.1 Planctomycetaceae bacterium
AATGATGCGGAACTGAAACTCGATACATTAACGCAAATATTGGAGTTTGCGGCGAAAGTGTTTGCAGCCCGCAACAAGCGATTAGATAAGGAAATGGTAAGAAAAGCAGTTAACGTAGTTTTCAAAGAAAGGACAGAGGATATGATAGCGACAATTTTTGACGAAAAGGTTTTGGAAGGCGAAGCCAGAGGCATTGCCAAAGCCGAAGCAGAATACAAACCGAAATGGGTTGCCGAAGGCGCGGCAATCGGTGAAGCCAGAGGTAAAACAGAGGGTTGGACAAAGTCCATTCAGTCCGTTCTGCAAGCCCGATTTGCGACTGTGCCGAAGACATTGCAGAAGCGGCTTGCCTCTATTTCGGACTTGGAACAACTTGAAGAATTGACGAAACAGGCAGCAACCTGCGCTTCGTTGAAGGAATTTGAAAAACTGCTCCGTTAAGGCGTTATGCCCAATTCTTTGCCGAACAGGAGAGCACGTTTTTCATAGTTTTTCAGTTTGGCGGGATACAGGTGGACTTGCCATAAATCATTGGAGAATAACGACTTATATCATAAAATACGCCGTAAAGGGTATATGTTTTCCTGCGGTCTCTTAATCCGTAGGTTTTCGGTTCGATTCCGAACGGGAGCAGTGTTAGAGAGGGCTCGTTTGCTGTCTGGTAAAAACAAGTCCGGTTCTAACTCTAACAATCGGCGAGATCGTCGAAGCGATTGCAATTCCAAAAGACTTATGCTACATTAAAAGGAATGTGGATCCCCTCAATCATCAAGACAAAATCTGCGAAAAATTATCAAAAAATAACATCTTCACTGCGGGAATCTTGTCAACCCCATACTCATTACCGTCCAATTCAAACTAAACAGGCGTTTGATGACAACAAATTCGACATCGAATTAACCGCCGTTGAAGAAAACAGTTTTAATCTGCATCGGCAGGCAGGCAGATTACTTTTCAAACTCGAAGAAAATCCGATTGCAAAACTGCATTCCTTTGCACGAAACGATTCCCTGTTTGAAGACGGACAAGCCATTCATGTATTACAGAAACAAATTAAATACTGCCTCGAAAACAATTTTTCGAAGGCAAACGAAGTATACGTTTTATCGCCGGATTGGGAAAATGCCCCATTCGATACCGCTGTGTTTAAAGACGAAAAACAACAGCACTATCTCGTGCTGCCGGAAATTGCAAAACAACGGCAACTCGGCAAATTTCTGGTCAGTAAAATTTCCGTCAAGCGCAACACGATTCGGTTTATTATGCCGTCTGCGGACTGCAATAAATTGCCGACTTAATGCAACTCGTCCGCTGCATATATCTTGCAAAAGAGTGGGGAAAAGATTATCGCAAAATACTTGAAACTCTCGAAAAAGACCCGCAAGTAAAAATCAAAGGATTCTTTGACCGATACGCTGTCCTGCGTACCTGGAATTACGAAAAGCCGGAACAATGCACCTTTGAGCATGTACGATGCAAAGAAAATGCTGACAAAATCCTCGGAGAAATTGAGTATCTCGTGCTGAACAGGCAATTCGTTCCCGAAGATTTTGCCGAATACACATTAAAACGCGTCGATGCCAAATCTGCTTATTCTCTTGCAGCACTACTCTCCGAATTGCAGGAACCGCAAGTCAATACGCTAGCGAACAGAACACGCAGGATAGGATATACAGGATTGTAAGGATTTTTATTTTTTGCGAATCTTTGCGTTCCTAGAGCATATCAAAAATTAGTGTGGACTGCTGGAATTCGCTTTCGTCATTCCCGCGAAAGCGGGAATCTAGATGATAGATGTGAATATCAACCGTCTAGGTTCCCGTTTTCACGGGAATGACGGGAATTTATCCACACCAAATCCAAAAACACTCTAGCGGTTTGCTTCGTTCAGGAGCCAGACCAGTAATCCTTTCTGGACGTGAAGCCGATTTTCGGCTTCCTGAACGATTTTGCTCTGTTCAGAATCCATGACTTCGTCCGTAACTTCGAGTCCGCGTCTTGCCGGAAGACAATGCATGAAAATTGCGTCTTTGTGTGCCTTCTTCATAAGTTTTTCGTTGACTTGATATTGGGCGAAGACCTGTTTGCGATGTTCCGTCTCGTCTTCCTGTCCCATGCTGACCCAAACGTCGGTAACGACAACGTGTGCGTCCCGCACTGCTTTAGCGGGACTATCCGTCAACTCGATTTCAAATGCAGGGTCAATTTCTCTTCCGAGTCCCCGCAGATTTTTGTCTCTGAATTGAAAACCGGCGGGAGCGGCAATGGAGACCTTCATACCGAGTTTTGCAACTGCTTGGACCAAACTGACGGCAACGTTGTTGGCATCACCGACCCATGCTAATTTCAATTTTTTGAATTCACCGAAAACTTCACGGATTGTTAAAACGTCTGCCAATGCCTGACAGGGATGCGAAAGGTCGGTCAAGCCGTTAATTACGGGACAAGAACTGTATTTTGCGAAGTCGGTTACGCTGCGGTGTTTCATTGCCCGAAACATTATCACGTCAACCATTGAACTTAAGACCTCGCTGAAGTCCTTGACGGACTCCCGTTTTCCGATGCCGCCGGTTTCGCTTCCGAGATACATTGCGCTGCCGCCGAGTTGAAACATACCGGTTTCAAAACTGACTCGTGTCCGCAGCGAGAGTTTTTCGAAAATCATTGCCAGCATTTTGCCCGCCAGATACGGGGGCATCACACCGCTTTTCAATTCGTTCTTGATAGATGCCGAGAGGTCGAGAATCCGGTGAAGTTCTTTGATTTTAATGTCATTCAGGTTTATAAAGTGCCGCATACGTTTTACCTTTTCGATGTTCAAGCGGTGTTGTTTGAATGTCAAACGATTAAAAAATAAACTGCAATTATAACACATATAAGACGGAGTGTTAATAGTGCAGATATGGAGCACACGTCACCTTCAAAGCCGAATTTGGTTAACATTTTCGGTTTTCCTTCGTAAAGATATGCAGATTGTCACGAAAATCAATTTTTACGGGTGTTCCAATGATTTCCTCGACCGGCGTTGCAAAAGTATTTCACAAACTCGCCGACATGACCGGTCTATCCGAAGAGGAAATCAAACAGTTATAAGCGGGAAAAATCCGGCATATTCCGGCATATACTGCCCAAACTCGTTTACCGACTTCCTTATACAT
>WRCR01000469.1 GCA_009783865.1 Planctomycetaceae bacterium
CATCTGGGGAACCGGCAGCATCAAAACGAAGATGACGCTCGACAAAGACCAACTCGATAAACTCGATTACTTTGTTGCCGCTTTGAAAAAGCGCGGTATCTATGTTAATGTCAACCTGCATGTTTCGCGGTCTTTGGATGAGCGGGACGGCTTCCCGCCGGATGTTAATCGACCTTCTCACGACAAGGGAATCGACAACTACTACCGTCCGTTCATTGAGGCGAATAAGAAATACGCCCGCGACTTGCTGATGCACGTAAACCCTTATACCAGCATTGCTTACAAAGACGACCCTTGCGTTGCGATGATTGAAATCAACAACGAAAATTCAATCGTTCAAATGTGGGGCGGCTGGGGCGGTCTCGATGTTATACAAGACCCCTTCCTTGCCGATTTACGGAAAGAATGGAACGCTTGGCTGAAGAACAAATACAAGAACGACGATGCGGTGCGGAAAGCATGGAAGAGCCGTTCTGTTCCGCTCGGCAAGGAATTGCTCACCAATGGTGATTTTCCCAATGGATATGTGCCAAACTGGCAAGGTTGGAGTTGGGAAACAGACAGCAAGACAGTTGCGCCGATTTCAAATCAAAACGGTATCTTGAAAATGGACGTTAAGAAAAAAGGCGAAGTCGATTGGCATCCGCAGTTAATCGGTTCCGGCTTCAAAGTCAAGAAAGATTCCATTTACACCATCGAATTGAAAGTCAAAGCGGATAAGAACACAACAATCAGTTTCGGGGTGCGAATGAATCACGCACCTTGGGAAGGTTTGGGTTTAGACACCCAGTTCAAAATATCGCCGGAATGGAAGACCTTCAAACTGACTTACCTGCCAGCGGAAGACGATGACAATGCCCGCGTCGGCATCGCCGGTTTCACCGAAGGAACGGTATATGAAATTGACTTCGTTTCGCTAAAAGAAGGCGGCAACATCGGTATTCCGGCAGATGCTTCGCTAACCGCTGGAAACATACCAGTTATATGGAAAAAAGATGCCGGTCAAAATCCGAAAGAAGCCGTTGACGATTTCTGCGATTTTCTGCTCGACATCGAAGCCCGATATTGGGACGAAATGTATAAATTCCTGAAGGAAGAAATCAAAGTAAAACAATGTGTATCGGGAACGCAGTTGGAATACGGCGGACCGCACGCTCAAGCACGAATGGATTACTGCGATATTCACGCCTATTGGAATCATCCTTCTTTTCCCGGAAGAGCATGGGACGGGAATAACTGGTATCTCCGCAACAGGGCATTGGTCAATTATGCGGATAGACAGATATTATCTTCAATGGCGACCAAGCGGGTTGCCGGCAAGCCGTTCACTTTGAGTGAATATAATCACCCTTATCCGAATCAGTATGCCGGTGAAGGACTTCCGCTGCTTGCCGCTTTCGGCGCATTTCAGGGATGGGACGGCATCTTCCCATTTGCTTATTCGCACTCTTCAAATTTTGAGCCGCAACTGGCAAATAGTTTTTTCGATACTGTCGGCAATACGGTCCAGATGGCGCACATGATAGCGTGCCATAATTTCTTCGTTCACGGCTACAATAAGGATGCTGATGCACAGCAGGTTGTTGCGCCGCTTTCGGAGAAAAAAGTGCAGGAGATATTCCGGGAAGTCCGGCATCCGTGGAACTTCGGGTTTAACGGATTGGGGCTCGACCCGCGGCTTGCACTGCTCAAACCGGTTGCAATAGATACTACGGCAAAGGCAGCAATGCCGAAAGTTGAAGCGATGCCGAAAGACCAGAAAGTATTTGAAACGAAAACGCCGCTCGGTTATTACCGTTATAATTTAGAAAAGCCGAATGGCGGTTTTGCGGCTATGTTTGACGGACAGACGGCGTTATTTACCGGTTTCGTTGAAGAGGACAAGAAGTATCCGCTGGGCAACGGTTCGATTAGTTTCGGCAAGACGAATCTCGGCTGGGCAACGGTCACGCTCACGGATATTTCCGCAGCGAAAAACAAGAGCCGGCTTCTTTTGGTGTTGACGGGCGAGATGCTTAATACGGATATGGAGATTGAAGCACTCGGCGAAGACAAAATCACAGTCGGCAACCGTTGGGGCAAACCGCCGGTTCGCTGTGAAGGAATACCTGCTGTGATTACTTGGAAGAACAACGTTCCGCTTGCTTGGAAATGCTGGTCGCTTGACCAATCCGGTGAGAGGAAGAAGGCAATTCCGTTTGAGATGTCGGGTAACGAATGTATATTGAAATTATCGCCGACTTACAAAACGATTTGGTACGAAATTACCAGTGAATAGTTCATTAGCGTAGGATTTTAATCCTACGCTAACCCTCTTGACTTATTCTCTTTTTGATATAGAATACGTTTCGATTTAGGGAATTGGTGTCATCCGTTTTAGTTGAGCGGATGCCAACAGGGAATTCGGTGCAGCGTTCATTAACGTCTATTCCGAAACGGTCCTCGCCGCTGTAATCGGCTAAAAAACATCTATTCTATAAGCCATTGACCTGTCGGTCGAGAAGGCGGATGTTTTGCTGGAAGTCAGAAGACCTGCCAATTTCTTTCGCGGTACCTCAAGCGCAGGACACGGGGCATCGTCAACAGATGCCGTTCAAAAACGGCAATTTCATGAAAGGCAGATTTCCATGTCGCGTTCCCGTTCTTTCCGTGCGTTCACTCTTGTCGAACTTCTTGTCGTCATTGCTATCATCGGCGTTTTGATTGCGCTGCTGCTTCCCGCCATTCAAGCGGCGAGAGAAGCGGCAAGACGAATGAGTTGTTCCAATAAACTCAAACAACTGGGGATCGCAGCCCACAACTACCACGACACATACAATTCATTGCCGAGTTATGACTATGGTCCCGATACCCGCGACCCAAACGGCTGGGGACTTGCAAAATACTCGACCTTCGTTGCGCTGCTGCCGTTCATGGAAATGAACGCTCTCGCAGAGCAGTTTCAAGAGCAGGACAAGACCCCTTCCAATCCATGGCATAGAACGTCAATCAGCGATGGGTCGGATGGTCCCAATCCGATTCTTAACGCAACTATGCACGGTTTGGTTTGTCCGTCCGACTTCGGTTTGAATTTGAAATCCCGCGACATCAATTGGGCAGATATGGGAGCAAGCGGCGACGGACTTCACGCCGCCTCGAACTCCTATCAGATTTC
>WRCR01000470.1 GCA_009783865.1 Planctomycetaceae bacterium
ATGCGTATTTTTCAAAAATGACGACAGGAAAAATTATTTTTTGACAAAAGTCAAATGCGGCGGAGATTGAATTGAATATTTTAACCGTGTGCGGGATTTATGAGAGCAGCAGTCGTGTGTTGTCCTATGAAAATATAGCCGTTTGTGTCTTAAATCAATAAATTGCGCACACTACCCTTCATAATCCATTTTCGCAGAATCGGATTAAACATAGCCGGTATTTTGAATTGCCGAAAAAATATCTTCCACAAAAGCGGATTTACATTTTTTTCATAAAGACGCAGCGAAAATCTTCCGTCCGGCAAAAATGACTCCGAAAGCGCAAATGCACTCGCCAGCGCAAAACTTATTCCTTCGGCTGAACTCGGACTTATCAAGCCCGCCGCCTCACCGATTAACGCAATGCTGCCATACTGTTCCATTCCCAACGAAATGGATTTATTCGACAACGGACGAAATATCGCCCCGGCTTCACGGCGGAACGGCTTACCGAGTTGCAGTCCGAAATCCGACATTTTTTCCTTAAACCGTTCAAACCGCTTGCGGCATTCTTTCTGTTTCGGTATTGCTCCGCCGACAAGAAGCACGTCGTCTTTCGGAATAGTCCATGCGTAAAAGTCGGTCAACTCCGTATCGAATACTCCCGTGTAGTCATTCCAGAAATCAATCAGCGGATTTGATATTTTAACCTCTTCCGCCGCATACCAATCCTGAAGAGCAATATATTCCTTCGGCAAACGCGCATTGCCAAGATATAACCCGCAAGTTCTAACGATGGAATTTGCTCCGTCCGCTCCGACCAGCAGTTTCACTTGCGCGGAATGTTTATTGCCCCGTTTATCCGTGAAATAAACCAGTAGCGTCGTATCCGGCGGATGGTAGCCCAATGCTAAATCTTCAAAGCAGCAGGGAATACGGACATCAACGCTTTTCGGCACCAGCGAAAGCAGCCAGTCGTCAAACGCTGCCCGATTGATATTGACATATTGACGCTGATAATGCCGCACCATTCTTGTTGCGGTATCTAATACGGCAACAGAAAACGGCTGCGGATTTACCAGTACTTCTTTCGGGACGGCAAGGTCGAGTTTTCCAAGCATATTTTGCGCTTCCGGCGAAAGGATTCCGCCGCAGCACTTTCGCCGATGGTCGCCAATCAAGAGAACCTTGAACCGCTTTCCGAGAAGGCGGGCAAGCGTTACTCCGGCTGGTCCTGTTCCGATAATTCCGACATCGTACATTGAAATTTGTGAAATTAATAATTATTTTCTCTATGATTCCTTGAGTAAATATCCTTGACTTGCCGGTATTTGCCGTATTGCCTGCGAAGGACAATGCAGCGCAATGGCACACTGATTGCACTGCTTGCAATACTGCTGGTCTATCTGAAGGAACAGCGAACCGTTGCCAAGCGAAAAACAGCCGTCCGTACATTTTCCGCAGCCTACGCACAAATCCTTGTCGATGATGTACTCGAAATACGGCGTTTCAACCTCGCGCCGCCGAATGGCATTGGTCGGACACAGTTGATTTTCGGCACCTTCGTTTCTTGCGAGCGGCTGCGGGTCGAAAAAGCCCGTGCATAAATCGCAATAGCCGCACATAGCAAAGTTATGAAAGCACTTCACCGCAGAAATGGTCAACACACAGCGGTAAGAACAACTGCCGCAACTGACACATTTGGAAGGGTCAATCTGCCAGACCATTGCATCGGCACTGATATATTTCTTGACGGCAACACCGCCGCCTAACGCTAGCAGTCCTGCCGCTGCCGTATTTCTGCACGCTGATTTCAGAAATTGCCGCCGTTTTTCGTCCATTGAAATTCTCTTGAAGTATTAGTGACCGCAGCCGGGACAGCCGCCGGTTTTTGGAAAATTCGGATTTTCAACCACAAACCCGCTGCTGATGTGATTGTCTACATACTCGATAATTGTCCCGTCAAAATGCGGTTCAAACTTCTTCAGCATTGCCACTTTCAGCCCGCGAATCTCGTATTGTGTGTCGAGTTCCTTGTCGAACTTGTCATCGAAATTCAGAGCGTAATTCATACCGCTGCATCCGCCGCCGAGAATCGAGAGACGCAGAAATGTTTCATCGCCGAGTTGCTTATCAGCTCGAACTTTTTTTACCTCGTCCGCCGCTGTTTGAGAAAGGGAAATCACTGAAAACTCCTGTTTTTACGGTTCGTTTTTACATTGTATATGCACAACGGGTACCATTTTACCAAAAATCAGGGGCTTCGCAAGGGCAAAAAGTGCCGCGATAGGAGAGTAAATTTTTACGCAGCATTTTTTGCCTATGGTCTTTTCCCGAAGAATACCTATTCAATATTCTTCTTTACTACACAGAGCATCGCATGTCTTGTAATCATTGACAAATGCCGGTTATTTGCAGTAAATTGTATATCTGTTGACTACAGTTTATTTCTCTTTAGTTTCACCCAGTGAGGCACCAGTGATGCACCGACATTCGACAAATTGTTTTAATTTTACCCATCAACGGCTGGAAAATATCAAACCGCCTGTAAAAAAAAGCGGCATACCACGATACCGCAGTACCGGGTCTTACTCTTTTCGTCACTCCTAACAATGTCCGCTCGTTTTATCTCGTAAAACGCGTACACGGAAAGTCCGCCCGCGTCTTTATCGGAAATCATCCGGGATTAACACTTACCGAGGCATGTAAGATTGCTAAAAATCATATCGCAGAAATCGGGAAAGGCAACTACCCGCGCGCAGTAAAACGCAGGCAAAAAACAATGCCGACATTATGGGATTTATTTCAGCACTGGTACAATACGTACGCCGTTATACATAAAGGTGCTCACGGACATAAGCAGGACTTAGCGAGGTTTAATCAACAGTGTAAACCGCTGCACAACTGTCGTTTAGACAAACTGACAAAATATCAAATTACTGAATGGCACCAACAACTCGGAAAAAGCCGAGGACATGCTGCGGCTAGCACCTTCTTCGATGCACTTGGCCGCACGGTAAAAACGGTTGCGAACTACGTAACCGGCACTCCGGGAGTTAATGCTGATGAAGACGTAACTGTCGAAATGACGTACCAGCCGTCAGGACAAATTGCATCCTTGACTGCCAAAAATGCCGCAACCGGCGACCAGATAACCCGTTATATTTATGGA
>WRCR01000471.1 GCA_009783865.1 Planctomycetaceae bacterium
CCGGAGTATCTATACCAAATCAGATTCCAGAACATCAACCAGTAATGAACTCTCGGCAAGCGTTTAAGAATGTCAGCGCAGTGTTCTTTCGTATAAAATTCACGGTAAGCGAGTTGCGCTGCTTCTTTCCATTCACCTTCTTTCATTTTCGGATGCGGAAACGTCTCGTGAAACGAATCGTATTTGTTCAAGTCGGGGTCAAGCGGAACACCGTCTTGCAGCATGTTTTTATGGTCTACGGAACCCGGCAACGGTGTCATCATGAAAAATGAAACGAGGTCAACACCGACATGGTCGCGCAAAAACACGACATCATTTCGGACGGATTCCAGCGTGTCATTCGGAAAACCGATGATATAACCGACATGAACAATAACACCGTTGTCCTGCCATTGCCTCACCATTTCGCGGTATTGTTCCACTTTGTTTTGCGTCTTGCCCGCACCTTGGATGTTATCGGGATTGACGCTTTCCATTCCGATAAAAACCGTCTTGCAGCCGGCTTTTTCCGCTTTTTCAACGAAGTTGGGAATCTTCGCCGCCTGCGTATCAATCTGCATCATGAAGCCGACTTTCTTGCCTTCTTCGTGCATTTCAATCAAGCCGTCAAAGATTGCTTCCCAATGTTTGCTTCGGGCAAAGTTGTCATCGGTAAAGAAAAAGTTGTGAACTCCTTTATCATAATTAGAGCGCACGGTTTCTAATACTTTTTCGGCATTGCGGCAGCGCATTTTTCTGCCTTGGATGTTGATAACAGTGCAGAAAGTGCACCCGAAAGGACAGCCGCGTGAAGAGTCGAGCGTTGCCCAATGCGCCCCGAAGTGGTCAATGTACTGCGGTTCTGCCTGCGGCAGCGGGGCTTCGGAAATATCCGGTGCTTTCGGAAAGCGGTAAATCAATTTCGGTTTGCCGTTCAGGAAATCAGCGAAGACATTTTCAAGAACGCCGTCGGTTTCCGCTTCACCGGCAATAAGCGTAACGCCAGCATCGGTCAGAGTTTTCAATTCTGGAGTCAATCCATCGAAGAGCGATAGAACGCCGGTGACGTGAAACCCGCCGACCATTACATCGATTCCCAGTTTGCGAAACTTCATAGCAATATCGGAAGCGCGGGGAAACTGATTTGACTGCACACCGACAATACCGACTAGCACTTTTGTTCCCGCTTTCTTATTGCGGGCGGCAATTTTTTTGAACGGAATTTTTTCAATGTTGTCATCGTAGGAAGTCATTTTGATGTTGACTTCCGGCGGCAGCGTTTCGAGCAGAAACTCCTCTTGTACTTCAAAGGACGGCGTATTCCAAGCCGTTTCGTCGAACCGGCGGGGATAACCCCGCTGGTCTTGAGATAGCGGTATGCCGTTAGGCACCGCCCGTTTAATAATCCGGTTTGTCAACGCTTTGAGAACAGCGAGTGAGTTTGACGGCACAACACCTTTTATCCAACGCTGAACGTAGCCGTCGTCATCGTATCTGGAGGGTACGATATAAATTATTTCCAACTTCTTGTACATGGTTTGCAATCTCCGTACAGTATTTAAAACTCCAATCGTCAGCATTATATCACAGTTAAACGATTATAGCAATCCCGATAAAAAACAAGTGAACCCTCCGCTGGTTTTGGGCGATGAATGTTTCTTGGCAGTTTCACCAGCGGGCGGGCGTACGCCGCTCTTGCAATCACACCAACAATCCGCGATAATGCCGCACATGCAATTCGTCATTCTAGAACACCAGACCGAAAATGGAACCCACTGGGACTTGATGTTCGAAGAAGAACCCGATGCGCCGTTGACAACGTTCTCATTCCCGCCGCAGAAGATTGACGAAGCCGGTTCGCTTTCATCATTTCGGTCCGAAGCGAGAAATCTTCCGCCGCACCGGAATGAATATCTTAACTACGAAGGAGAAATCAGCGGCAAACGAGGAAATGTAAAACGAATCGCCGCAGGGGTATTTGAAAAAACATCTGAAAATTGCTATATTCTTAAGAGCGATATGTTTCACGGGATATTAGCAGTAGAAAATCACGGCGAAGTAACTGAATTATTTTATGATGCGTTAAAAAAGCGGCGGGGTTACCCCCGCCGGTTCAAACGAAAGGACAAAGTAAAACAATGTTTCGATTAAAATTGATTAGTATCATGAGCGGAATTACTTTATTAACGGTGGCAGGTTTAACAGTTGCGGACGATGCCGTTCAGATTGAAACACCGGCACCGGGAAAACAAGTTGTGCAGCAGATTGAACTGCCGGCAAGCACCAGCACTTGGGTCGGCGGAGTGAACCGCGACCTCAGCACGCCGAGACCGGTAGACGAAACAAAAACGGAGACCGTCCGGTATTATCTTTACCTGCCGGCCAACTACGAAGAGTCAGCGGCAAAGAACGGCGCACCGCTCTTTCTGTTTTTGCACGGCGCAGGCGAGCGCGGCGATAACCTCGATGATGTCAGAAAGGTAAAAGTTCACGGACCGCCGAAATTGATTGAAAATCCGGAGTTTGCGAAACATTGGAACTGTATAACCATTTCGCCGCAGTGCAAAAAGGGTTATTGCTGGTCTCCGAAACAACTGATGCTTCTACTCGACAGTATCGAGAAGCAGTTCAAAGTTGACAAGGCGCGGGTTTATATTTCCGGTCTCAGCATGGGCGGATACGGAACTTGGATGTGTTTGAACGAAGCCCCGCAGCGGTTTGCGGCAGCGGCCCCGATTTGCGGTGGCGCAATGCCGGAATGGGCGAAGACAATCAAAGACATTCCGATTTGGAATTTTCACGGCGACAAAGATATAGCGGTTAAAATTGACTTTTCCCGACAGATTGTCGATGCAATTCGTGCGGAAGGCGGCAAACAAACCCTGTTCACGGTTTATATCGGCGGCGGACATGATGCCTGGACGCAAACCTACGCTAATCAACTGCTCTACGACTGGATGTTTTCGTTCCCGCGGTGATGTAAAAATTAATAAAGACGGGCTTGTACTTCCAGGCAAAGGAGGAGTATCCCTCAACCTTTCAATGGAGAAAGTTAAACCATTTGGCGGGGCGTACCGGATAAAATTTATTCCGGATGAATTAGAAATTGTACAACATGGGA
>WRCR01000472.1 GCA_009783865.1 Planctomycetaceae bacterium
AAAATTTGCCCTTGACGCAAACGGCGGATTTTCCGATACTCCGCTGCTATGGTAAGGACATTTTGCATTGCAAATCGGAAAGGCGGTGTCGGGAAAACCACTACGGCAATTTCCCTCGCTGACGGTCTGGCAAAAGCAGGAGCAAGAACCCTGCTAGTTGACATCGACCCGCAATGCCATGCTGGAAGCGGACTCGGAATCGAACCGGTGAAACAACACGCCCTCGTTCACGGCTTGCCTTTCACCGAATGTATTCAGAAAACCGGCAATCCGCTGCTATATGTGCTGCCCGGAAGCCGAAATTTCGGCGATGTCGAAATGCTCATTCAAACTGGCAATGAAGAGAAAGAACAGATTCTCACGCAATTACAAACGGAATTTGAGTTATACGATTTCGTTCTCGTTGATTGTCCGCCTTCATTGGGCGAATTGACGCAACTTGCCCTAGCGGCTTCAACAGATGTACTGATTCCGATTCAATGCGAGTACTTCGCAATGGAAGGGTTCGTACGCATGATTGAAGTTATCAAAAAAATAATGAATCAAAAGCCGGAAAAACTGCAATTTGGCGGCGTTCTGCTCACGATGCACGATGCCGCACTTGAATTGACGTTTGAAGTGGAAAAACAAATCCGCGACTTTTTCGGCGGTATTGTATTTGAAACGAACATTCCCCGTGATGTTGCGCTGGGAGAGGCACCCAGCCACGGAAAATCGATAATCGATTATGCTCCAAGGTCGCGCGGAGCAAGGTCATACGTTGAACTTTGTATGGAGGTACTTGAACGTGGTTAAAGAAAAACGGCTCGGACTCGGACTTGAAGCACTGATGCGCAGCATTTCGCCAGATATATCAGAATCCGGCAGCGATGCCGCCTCGCAGGAATCGATGAAAATTGATATTGCGAAAATCGAATATAATCCGTATCAGCCGCGGACTAATTTCGATGAAGACGAATTGAATCAATTAGCGGCAAGTTTGAAAGAACACGGTCTGCTTTCGCCGATTGCAGTCCGCAAGAACGGCGGTAAATATCAGATAATCGCCGGTGAACGCCGTTTTCGGGCGGCATTGAAAGCGGGCTGGACAGAGATTCCCGTCTATCAACTTGAGGTTGACGACCGGCAAATGGTCGAGTTGGCATTGACCGAAAACTTACAGCGCGCCGACTTGAATGCGATTGAAAAAGCCGTTTCGATGGCGCATTATCTCAAATTGTACGGTGGGACTCACGAAGAGTTAGCGCAGCGGTTGGGAATGACCCGTTCAGCCGTCTCGAATTTTGTCCGCCTCTTGGATTTACCGGAAGTGGTTCAGGAATATGTCCGCAGCGGCGCATTGACAGCGGGGCATGCCAGATGTTTAGTTCCGTTGGAAGAAGAATGTGACCAGCGGGATATTGCCGAAAAAATCATTGCCGAGGGCTGGAATGTTCGTGATACAGAAAAGTTTGTGCAGCAGTTTCTCGAAGGTTTCAAAATCGTTGGTGAAACCGGCGAAAGAAAATCCGTTGCGGAGCAAAGCGAACAGATTCTCGCACTTGAAGAGGACTTTCGGCAAACGCTCGGCGGCATCAATGTCAAGTTGACGCAGACCAACGGCAAGGGCAAAGGAAAACTTGTGATTTCGTTTGCCAATCACTCGGAGTTCGAGACGCTTTATTCCATTCTGTGCCGGAAACAGAAAGTTGCGTAAAGAAATGTTAGAGCATATCAAGAATTGGTGTGGACTTCTGAAATTCGCTTTTGTCATCCCCGCGAAGGCGGGAATCTAGACGTGTAGGGTTCACGTCCTTTCTCTAGCCCCCCCGCTTTCGTTCGCGGGGGGTGACGGGGATTAGAAATCCTACGCTAATATTTTGCCGTCTACCATTTTGACGATTCTATCCGCCGCTTTTGCAATGATGCTGTCGTGCGTTATCATCACTATAGTTAAACCCTGTTCCTGATTAAGTTGCTGAAGGATTTCGATAATTTCGCCAGCCGATTTTGAATCCAAGTTGCCGGTAGGTTCATCGGCAAGCAGCACCGCTGGCGAAGCGACCAACGCCCTTGCAATCGCCGCCCGCTGCATCTCACCGCCGGAAAGTTCACTCGGCTTGTGACTGAGCCGATGTGATAAACCGACTAAATGCAGTATGTCCTTGCCCTGTTCGATGTACGCTTTCCGTTTCGTGAAGTATCCCCAGATGTTTTCACGAATCATCAGCGGCGAAAGAACATTTTCCAAAGTCGTCAATTCAGGAAGCAAGTGATAAAACTGAAAGATAAAGCCGATAGAACGATTTCGGATACGGTCACGATTTCGCCGCGGCAGATTGTCAATCCGCTGCCCTTCCAGATAAATGCTGCCAGAGTCCGGCTTGTCAAGCGTTCCCAGCAAGTGAAGAAAGGTGCTTTTTCCCGACCCGCTTTGACCGGCAACTGAAACGAATTCGCCTGTACCGACTGCGAAATCAACTCCGCAGAGAACCGGTATTGTCAATTTGCCTTTTTTATAACTTTTCGTTAATCCTTTTGCAGAAAGTATTTCGGGCAATTCACGTGATGCCGCTGCTTCACTGAAATCGGACATCGGAATTACCTGCGCTGTGACTTCTTCTTCACATTCATCATATTCTTCTTCGGTATCATACTGCGTATTATCTTCGGCTGTGTTTTCAATCGGGTTATTTTGCTGCTGTTGATATTGGTTTTCACAGCGGTATAGTGCTTCCTGCCATCTGCTTCGCTGTTTTTCATGTTCGTTTTCATCTTTTGCAGCAGCGAGTATTTCAGGTATCTGGGGCCACTCCGGCAGATGCAAATCAAATTGTTTCGGCTGTATTTCAGATACAGATGTCTCCTGATTACTGCGGAGAACAAACTTTGTTCCCAGACCTGCTTCGGCTTCAAATACTTTTTCTGATGTTTTCACTTTATCGGCAGTTTGTACGGAGTATGTGGGCGGGCGGGTTAATTCGTCAATCCTTTCAAAGGACAATTTCTGACTTGCATTACTTCTGCGGTTAACTTCACGCGGTATTTCACGAGGAACTTCACGAGTTGTTTCGGCAGGTTTGTTTTGCGGCGGAACTGTTTTCG
>WRCR01000473.1 GCA_009783865.1 Planctomycetaceae bacterium
ACAGCGGCGGTGTAAATGTTGGACTCGGAGACGGCAGCGTCCGTTTTATTTCGGACACCATCAACAATATCACCTCTGGACTAACGGCTGCACCGGTTATCAAGAAAGCCGGTGCCGGACCATCTGAATTCGGTGTCTGGGGCGCACTCGGCAGCATCAGCGGCGGAGAAAGTAATGCCCTGTAAAATACTCTGAACCTTATTCGCTCGCCGGAACAGCACCGGCAAGCGAGGTATAATTATTGATACTCAATGACGAACCGCTCTTGATAAGTGAACAATTCATTATTATCAGCGGTTCGTTTTGCTTCACAAAAATTTCGGCAACCTGCGCCTTGCGGACAACTTGCGCGGAAGTGATTTCCCCGCTAACCAGCACTGCCGCTTGCGCTATGAGATAATGTCCGACCAGCACCGCAATCGCACTGTCCACCAACTTGCGGGCAACTAAATCGGTGTATGCACCGCTCTGCGTTTTGACAAATTCAACCGCCGATTGAATTTCTTCACGACTCTTAATCAGCGAGGACTTCAGCGTTTCCAACAACTCGGATGTTTCACCGGTGAACGTTTTGTTTTCAAATTCTTCAAGATACGAAAACAACACTCCGCTGGTGACTCCTTTCACGGCAGCAACGATTTGCAGTTGACTCGTTCCTTCATAAATACTCGTAATGCGGGCATCGCGGAAGTATCTTTCGGCTGCGTAATCCTTGCAATATCCGCTGCCGCCGAGAACCTGAATCGCATCGCCGGTAATGCTGATTGCTCCTTCGCTGCCGTAGTATTTACTCATCGGAGTGAGCATCGCATTGAGGCGTTTCAGTGTTCTGCTCCGCTGTTTGAATGATTTTATTTCTTCGGCGGTCAGAGCAGCACTGTTTCTTTCGAGAAGACGATTGATGTTGTTTTCCAAATCGCAAACTCTTGCGGTTTCATAAGTTAAGGCGCGCATTGCTTCGATGCGGACTTTCATTTGTACGACCATGTCGGCAACCGGCGCGAGACGTTCAATCGGTGCGCCGAACTGTTCCCGGCTGTGAGCATAAGTTCTTGCCAAACTGTAAGATGCTTCAGCAACACCGAGTGATTGAGCCGCGATGCCGAGACGCGCACCGTTCATCAATGCCATGACGTATGTTATGAGTCCCCGCTGTCTTTCGCCGACTAAACGTGCCGGCGTGTTGTCGAACACTAATTCGCAGGTCGGACTGCCGTGAATACCAAGTTTCTTTTCGAGACAGCGGACTTTCACGGCAGGGGAACGTTCACAAACGAATAAACTCAAGCCGCGCCCGTCTTTGATGTCGTGTTCACTGCGGGCAAGAACGAGCAGTACTTCGCCGCAGCCGTTGGTTATGAAGCGTTTCACGCCGTTGAGAACCCAATCACATTTTCCTTGCGGTTCCGATAACAAGTCGGCTTTTAACCGGACTGCCTGCAAGTCGCTGCCTGCGTCGGGTTCGGTTAAAACCATTGCGCCGGTGACTTCGCCGGAGGCGAACCGCGGCAGCATTTCGTCTCTGATTTCCTCGGAAGCAAAGGCGTAAATGGTGTCGGCAATTCCCTGCAAGCCGAACATGTTCATGAAGGAACAGTCGCCGCGGCTCACGATTTCGGTCGCCATCGTGTAAATCAATATCGGGCAGTTTAAACCGCCGTATTTTCGGGGCAGCGTGAAACCCATCATGTCCGCCTGTGTTAGGACCTTGAGATTTTTTCGGACGAGCGGACGCAGCGTAACCGTGCCGTCTGGATTGAGTGTGTTTCCTTCGGCATCGACTTGTTCGGCATTGACCGCTAATGTTTCGGCGGCAATTTCGCCGATAATTTCCAATGTGCGGCGGTAATTATCAATCATTTCGGATATAACTTCGTCCGCATCGCCTATCGGTGCGTAGTCAGCATCGCCGTTTGGTGTTTCGCGCTCCTGAAAAGCGGCAAGTTCCTTCAGGTCGAAGTAATCAAAGAGAAACCGAATGTCGCTGTTGTCGTTAAAAAAGTTGCCCATAGCTGTTTTTATAAAATTGTTAATTCGTATTGACGTAAATGATAATAAATTATATCATAAAAAGTGTTTTCAGTGTAGGTGTATGAGGAAAGTTAAATATATGTATTACCTTGCGTTTCTCGTTTTGTTATTTTTCGCACCGTGCGTTTGCGCCGATGTTTTTATTCTTAAAAACGCCGGTAAAATCGAAGGTGAATTGTTAAACACCACTGAAATCCCGCGGAAAACTTACCGCATCAAGACAGTTGACAACGCCGAAATCGAAATAGAAGCGAAACACATTGACCGCGTCCGAAAAGGTGAACGGGAAGCATCGGCGGAATACAAAGCGTTTGCTCCGTTTGAAGAAGATACGGTCGAAAGTCATCTGCGTCTTTCCCAATGGTGCCGGGAAAATAACCTGCCGGAATTAGTGAAAAAACATCTTCAGTGTATCCTTGTGCTTGATTCCGACCATAAGGAAGCGCGGCAGCAACTCGGTTATACAAAAAATCGTGACGGTTCATGGACAACACGGCAGGAATTACTCGACCGCAGCGGTTATGTTCGGGATAAGACCGGTTCTCTCAAAACACAGCAGCAGATTGATGCAGAAGAGATTCTGGAAAAACAAAAGAGGGCGTTGGTTTATTGGGAAAAACGAATTGCGCAAATGCGGCAGGTCTTGCCGGGAGATACAAAGGCGCGGAACGAAATTCTGGCGATAAGTGAACCGGAGGCGACAAAGGCGTTGACCGATGCATTGTCTTCCGAGCGGAATGAAGATACAAGAATTCTTATTATTCGGGCTTTGTCTAACATTGGGACTTTGGGCGCGCTCAACACGATAGCCCGCTGGGCTGTCAGCCGGGAAGAACCGGTGCGGTCAGTACGTGAGACATGTTTCGAGGAATTAAAAAAACATCCTGACGCGCTGCCGGCAATCATTGGGCTGTATATTTCCCGTTTGAATCCTGACAACAACGACAACACCACAATCAATTTGGCTGCGTTTGCACTGGGACAACTCGATGCGAAGACATCTGTTCCATATCTGATTGATGCGCTGGAAACCGTTCATCGGCAA
>WRCR01000474.1 GCA_009783865.1 Planctomycetaceae bacterium
ATAAAAAGCCGTCTCAAAACAACCGGCAATCAGCGTCAAAACCGTCGAAATTCTGCACGGTTTGCGCCGTGTCGCGGCTTTCCGATCGCGCGGGCCGATTCGAACCGCGAGTATTGAAACACCGCAAGTACTCCTATCCGAAGATGAAAATACCAAGGCACAAACTTAAACAAATACAAATGCGTAAACTATCGTAAATCAAAAACTTAAATCTAATACAGTGCCATTCGGTCGAACAAACTGTCGCTCATGATGCATGGTGACACCGTAAAAATTGAAAGAAATAAAATACTGACATTAACGCGTATGTTCCAGTTTTCAACCGAGAGTTGCATTTTCATCCGAATGCATTTCTTCATTTACATCATCAGAAATAATACCGGAGCGATGTTGCAAACAAGTCAATTCCGGAATGTCCGCCGACTTTGTCCGCAGGAAGAATACGAGTGTAATTAAACATCACTCTGGTTCGTTCCGCCCAGTACCAATTTAAGCCAAGCGTGAAATCGTGAACTCTGTCGGCAAGTACACCGGAAATCCCTGCTTTACTGCAATCGTTAAAGTCAATATAACTCCATTTTCCTGCCAGTTCCCAAGCACCTAAATACTTGGCGAGATTCCAATCCCGCTCTTTCACGAATTCCAAATTGTGTTTCAAGGTCACGCCGCTCCAAACTGCTTGGTCTGCGTTAAAACGGCGGAAATCGCCGGTCAAGAACACTCTGCCTTCGAGATACAGTCCCCATATCGTTACATCGCTGCGGTTTCCATACCGATTATAGGTGCGCACGTATGTTTCCGATTGAGCGGCAAAAGGTCCCCGCTGAAAGACATACTCCAAACCGACTTGCTGATATGCGTCCACGCTGTCAATGCTAATACGCTGCAATGTACCGAACAGTTGTCCATAACGTTCATTAAACGCTTGGTTTGCATCGTTGACATCGTAATAACCGTAATTGATTCCGAAGAGCATAAAATGTTTGCCGTCAATGGTGCCGTCTTTGTCTTTTGAAATATACGGCATATACGTCAAACGTGTGTTGGCAATAGTTCCCCAGTTGACATGCGCCGCTGTCTCATTGCGAAGTTGTTGCGCAACGGGTTTGAATTCAAACACACCGGCAAATAACCGAAGACGCTTTTGTACCCAAAGATGCTGCGAACTAAGACCAAGCCGATAGAAATTGATAAAGTCCGCTCCGTCATAAAAGATAAACTGCGTATGAAATCCTGCCAGCAAAGAGGAAATCCCTTCTTCAACCCGATGATTTCCTATCTTGACGGTATCCAATAACGGAACATCGGAGGCAGACAGCCATACATCACGAATTTCAACGGTATTTCCGTTTCCGAAAAAGAGGTCGACCTTATAAGCGTAATTTCGATAGCCCTCGCCGGTTGCACCGATTCGCAAATCCTTGATTCCGTTGTAATACAAGTCATCGCGGAACGACGGAGTATCCGACTGGTTATCACCGGAAAGATGATAACTGTCGAAATAAATCCGTCCGTCAAGTTTCGAGGTGAAGCCCTTCATCGGGTCGGGCTTATCCGCCTTCTTTTTTAGTGCTTCTTCTAATGCAAATATACGTGATTCAAGAGCCGCTGTATCACGGGGTGAACTGTCGTCTTCACCGTATGCGGCATTAAACACGAACAGTGAAATAACAGCAAAAAAAGGAACAAACAGTTTGAGCATTCTTCCTGAATTCATATTCTATCCTTATTTTCTTTTATTGCGGCGAAACACTCATTTCAAACCGCACGCCTCAAGCACACATTTCTGTACGATGTATTCATGTTCATACGAATACGGATTAGTCATTTCTCCGTTGAGGATGGCGGCAAACTCCCGCCATTGGTCTTCATATCTGTCTTTCAGCGGCGGCATTTCAACCTCTTGATAACCCTTCTTAAACTTGTCCGTATCGTTCAACAAAGCAAGTTGCACTGTTCCGCCCGACATATTGCCTTTGTTCTCAAGCGGCAGAACGATAATCGTTCCTTTATCGCCGCGGATTGTCAGATAACGTTTCTGAAAGCCCTCTACTTCACTTGCCGATGACCGTATTGTCGCAACGGCACCGCTGGCATATTCAAAAACAAACAAGCCGTTGTCAATGCAGCCGTCCGAGCGCGTCTGTTTCATAAACGAATGAATCTTCTCCGGTTCGCCGAGCAAAATAACCGCAAGGTCAACGAGATGACAGCCCAATAAAAACGGTATTCCGCCGGCGTATCCGCTGATGCGTTTCCGTGATGACTCATTATCAAGACGGCTCATTGCCGCATCAATATCGAAGACCTTGCCGATGAGTCCTTCCCGGACTGCATTGATGCAGAATTGAATTGCCGGATTGTTGCGCAGCATATAACCCATTTGAACGACGAGTTTTTTTGCTTTTGCTTCGTCTAATAATTTTCTGAAATCAGGAAGTGACTCGCCTGCCGGTTTGTCGAAATGAATGTGTTTGCCCGCGCTGATACAGCGTTGTGCGGCGGCAAGAGAATTATGTTCGTCCACTTCGACTGCAATCGCCTGAAGTTCCGGCATTGCAAGAAGTTCTTCCGAAGATACCCATTTAACATCTTTGTAAAGCGATGAATTTTCGGCTGTCTTTTGATGTTTCGGATCGTCTTCCGCAACGGCGATAAACTCGAAAATATCCGTCAACTTGCGGAGCATTCCTGTCTTGGAAGCGTGAGCGTGAGTAGTTCCGAGTTGACCGATTTTGATTTTCGGTTTTTTGGTGTCAGCGGAATAAACACTGCCGGACAACAATACACCGGCTGCTGCGGCTTGTAAAAAACTTCTGCGGCTGTGTTCCATAAATTATTTACCTCCTTCTTTTGTCTTTAACGTGAAACAAAATCTTTTAACGGATGTGTTCTGTCTTCCAATGGAAATGCTACCGGCGTTTTACGGACTTGCGAAGTATAAACGCCGTAAATCATTTCCATAGCAGTTCGGGCATCATAAACGCTGCAAATTGGCTGCCGATTTTCGGTTATCGCCTGCATTAAATCCCAAACCGCAAATCGCCTTGCTGCTCCAAAAGGAA
>WRCR01000475.1 GCA_009783865.1 Planctomycetaceae bacterium
CAACTTGGCGCGCAAGCACAAAATTGTAACCCAGTGCGGTTCGCAGCAGCGGTCATTGCCGCTCTGTTTGTGGGCTTGCGAACAAGTCCAGAACGGTCGTATCGGCAAGGTCAAGGAAATCCTTGCTCCGAACTTCGTCGGACCAAACATTTGGGACGATGCCGCTAACAAAGAGGCAAAACCCTACGTTGACGGCATGAATGACGAGATTTGGGACAAATGGCTCAATCAGGCAAAGTATCGTCCGTTTCACCCGTCGTTATATCACGGCTGGTCGAACTGGTGGGATTACGATGCCGGCGGTTTGTGTTTCGGTGTCAGCGGCTGGGGAACACATTCTTACGACCAAATCAACATGGCACTCGGTTTGAACGATACCGGACCTGTCAAAATTGTACTCGAAGAACCCAGCACGATTCAGGACAGCGGCAAGTTCCAAACCCGCCGACCGGATGACGAGGAAACCGGTGCCGCCTATTACGGAATGGCAAAAGTCAAAGGTCCCCGCGGCAAAATAACAATGTGGACGAAAGACGGCATTGCTATAAAACTGCATCTTGACGGCGATTGGGGACCCGGCTTGGGCTGCATTGTCATCGGAGAAAAGGGCAAAATCGAAATCAATCGGCACAAGATTTCGTCCAATCCGAAGGAAATCGCAGCCGAAGGAATGCGAGACCACAAGAATACCCGCTCGGAAACCGTTTATCATGTTGAGAATTTTATCGAATGTATCAAGACGGGTAAGCGTGCAACGGCGGACATTGAAATCGGTCAACGGTCAACTTCGTTCTGTGAATTGGTGAACATAGTTCGGGCAACGGCGGAAGTCGGCAAAGAAATCGGCTGGAATCCCGAAACGGAGCACTTTGTCGGCAATGACAAGGGCAATGAAATGCTTTCACGTCCGCGCCGCAAGGGCTGGGAATTGCCGGAAGTGTGATTAAAGACGGCAGATAGCAGAAGGATTTCCTGTCATCTGCAAAAAAATTCCGGTGTAAAAATCGGCATTGCCGGTATTTATTTTTATGGTAGAATGAAGCCATTGTGCTTTTGCGTCCGTAGTATTCTCTTTCTGTATTGACGAACAATGAGTGAACAACAGTTTTCAGCCCTTTCTCTTGGTATTTTGGATGGTGACTCCGATGCCGTCCTTGAAGAAGTTAACAATATGCTTGCGGACGGTGTTTCTCCGCAGGCACTGATGGAAGAACACCTCATACCTGCGATGCAGGAAACCGGCAAGCGGTTCGAAGAGGGCGAATACTTTGTACCGGAATTGATGCTTGCCGCCCGCAGCATGAAAGAAGCGATGAAAGTTCTCAATCCGATGTTGAGCAGCAGCGGCGTTGAAAAACTCGGACGCGTTGTTATCGGCACCGTTCATGGCGATTTGCACGACATTGGAAAAAATCTTGTTGCTTCGATGCTGGAAGGCGGCGGTTTTGAGGTGATTGACCTCGGCGTTGATGTACCCGCCGAAAAATTTGTGGACATGGCAAAAGTAAAAGACAACACGATTATTTGTCTTTCGGCGTTATTAACAACGACAATGCCGCAGATGAAAAAAGTCATCGAAACCCTTCAGGAAGCGGGAATCCGCAACAACGTTTTTGTTCTTATCGGCGGCGCGCCGGTGACGGAGGATTTTTCCAAGAACATCGGCGCAGACGGCTACAGCAGTAATGCCAGTGCCGCCGTTACATTGGCAAAATCCCTGTTGAAGAAATAACACCTCTTTTAGCGCAGGCGTATTTCAAAGATACCGCAATCCTGCGCTCGTAAAACCATGAGAACAGCAACCATCACCCGAAATACTAACGAAACGCAAATCGACCTAACGCTAAACCTCGACGGCAGCGGCAAAGCGGAAATCAGCACCGGTCTCGGCTTCTTCGACCACATGCTGACGCTCTTTGCCGCTCACTCTCTAACCGACTTGACGCTCACAGTCAAAGGCGACTTGCATGTTGACGGACATCACACCGTTGAAGATACCGGTATTGCACTCGGACAAGCGTTTGCCGCTGCATTGGGTGATAAGACAGGTATCCGCCGATATGGGCATTTTACATTGCCGATGGACGAAACATTGGTCACCGCAGCAGTCGACTTCTGCGGACGAAATTGTTTCGTCTATGATGCCGGATTCGCTTCGCAAAAAATCGGGGAATTCGACACCGAATTAGTTCACGAATTCTGGCAGGGCTTTGCGGCAGCGGCAAATTGCAATCTGCACATTATAAAACATTACGGAACCAACGGACATCACATTGCGGAAGCAATTTTCAAAGCAGTTGCCCGCGCCGTCAGAATGGCGGTTGAATTCGATGCCCGTCAAACAGGGATTCCAAGTACAAAAGGAACGCTGTGAGTTTCGGGACTATTGTTTTTTCCGTTTCACACCGCCGTTGATGTGCAGTTCAACGGTTTCGATATTTTCGAGCCCTTCATTGTCAATTACTTTGACGGCAATGTTGTGAACGCCGACATCAAATTTTCTTACTTGCTTGCCCGTTGTATCCCGAATGATTTCCGCCTTAAAAGTTTCCTTGTGTTCGTGAGGTGGTGTCAATTTTAGGCAGATTGGTAAAGATAGAAAGGAGCAAAATCGGTATTCTTCGTTAAAACATTTCACGGAGGAATACGAATGAACACTCCAAACCAGAATACCACACTCTCCGCCGGGTTTCAAGTCCAATCCGAAAACGGCACTTATCACATTACCTTCAATGGTTCTTTCACCATCGCCGTCAATTCCGGTAACGCAGTTGACTTCATCGAAACACAAATCGAAACCATCGGTCAACAACTCAAACGGCAGATGTATCAAGCCGCACTGCAACAAGCCGATACAGACAACGTTTTTCTCTCTCAACAATCAAACCGGCAACTCGTCAAACACGGCAGCCGTCCCTTCACGCTCAAGCCCCGTTTCGGCAGCGTTACAATTAAACGTCAGCGGCTCCGCAATAAACAAAGCCGCGAAACAATCATTCCGTCCGCCGTCGCTTGGAAAACTACACAGCACACTCACATCACCGCCGGTGCCGCCGAAGCAGCC
>WRCR01000476.1 GCA_009783865.1 Planctomycetaceae bacterium
ACACCGGAAGATATTTAGAGCATTTTTGGATTTGGTGTGGACAAATTCCTGTCACCCCCGCGACGGCGGGGGACTAGAGAATGGACATGAACCCTTTACGTCTAGATTCCCGCTTTCGCGGGAATGACGAAAGCGAATTCCAGCAGTCCACACCAATTCCTGATATGCTCTAGTGAATGGTTAATAGTGAATAGTGGAAGAGAATTTGAATGCTCGCTTCTCCCACTATCCACTCTTAACTATTTCAAACACGCCGTTATTTCTTGTATCGTTTTATCGGCATCCCCGATGCTGACCTGACAGGTGCCGACCTGTTTATGACCGCCGCCGCCGTATTTTAACATCAGCGCACCAATATCAGCCGTGCAAGTGCGGTTGAGAACACTGTATCCGCAGGAAATCATCACATTGACGTTTGCTTTGCCGTCAGTTATCCAGAGCGAAACATTTTGTTCAGGAAAAATACTGTAAATCATGAACCGATTGCTGGCATAAATCGGACTAACGCCCCGTAAATCAGTTACGATGACGCTGCCTTCAATTTTCGTACGCGCTTTTACCATTTCCACAAACAACTCGGTCTGCTGCCAATAAAGGTCGATTCTTTCTTTCACATCCACGTGATTCAAGATTTCCTTCAGCGATAAATTACGGAAATGGTCGATGAAGTCCATCATCAAATTGTAATTGGAAATGCGGTATTCGTGAAAACGTCCCAAACCGGTTCTTGGGTCGGCAAGGAAACCGATGAGAACCCAGCCCTGCGGATTGCGGATTTCTTCAATAGTGAACTGTCCCGAATCCACTTTGTCAGCCGCTTCGACAATTTCCTTAAACTGCGGATACTTTTCTTCGCCGCCGTAGTATTCATAAACAATTCTTGCGCAGGACGGTGCTGGTCTGCTCACGCCTTTCACATCCTGCGTCCAGCCGACTCTGTCCGCTTCACTGGTATGATGGTCGAACCAAACACCGCAGCCCTTGACGTATGGAACGTTGCAGAGTATATCATTCTCATCGCAGGGAATAAGACCGTCCTGCAAGTCCTTCGGATGGGTGAACTTAACGGAATCAATGATTCCTGCTTCTTTCAAAATCATTCCGCAGACAAGACCGTCAAAGTCGGAGCGGGTAATGTATCGCACTATAACCTCGTAATTATTTTAGATTGTGAAAAATACTTTTGTTTTGTTATAATATATTTTCGGGAAAAAACAAGCAGAAGGGAAAACAATGGAACAAATTTTTATCGGTGTCATCAGCGACACACACGGCGAAATTGCGGCAGCAAAAAGGGCGGTCGAACTTTTCCGGCAGCACAAGGTTAAGACAGTGATACATTGCGGCGACATCGGCGGTGCGGCAGTCGTCGAATGTTTTGCCGGTCTCGATGCGCATTTCGTTTATGGAAACACTGACGGACAAAGTCAGAGCATTGCCGAGGCGGTCAAGCAAATCGGCGGAACACTTCACGGCTGGCACGGCGAAATTGAATGCTGCGGCAAACGCATATTTTTTTTGCACGGACATCACTCCGTATCTTTTGAAAATGCGGTTCATTCTAAAAAGTACGATTTGATATGTTACGGTCACACGCACTTTGCGGCGTTTGAATTGCACGGAGGAACGCTGCTTTTGAATCCGGGAGCGTTCAGCCGCACGGCAAGTGCGACCATTGCAGTGGTAAAGTTGCCGGAAATGGAAGCCGAAACGCTGACGGTCTGATTGTTTTTTCCCTTTCATTGACTACAATAACGGGAAATGCCGATTCCTCCAGCGGAAATATATCATGGAAATTTCACCTTCAATTTACGAACACGCTGCCAAACTGCTCGATGAAACACCTTGGCGCGTTTCACGAGACGAAGAATTACTCTATCAGGCACACGCAGCGGCTTATCGGACTTACAAGCACGCACCGATTATGCCCGGAATCGACATTTACAATCTCGAAGTCGAAGCATACGGCGCGGTCATCGAAGAACCGGTTGAATGCGCAATTCCGGCAGTGAAACATCATCCTTACAAAACGCTTGACGACATTTTCAAACTGCCGCCGCTCAATGCCGAAACAGACGGACGAATTCCGATGCAGATTCGCGCCGCCCGCCGTTTGCTAGAAACCTTTCCGCAAGCCGTTGTCCGTGTTCCTATTAGCGGACCTTTTTCGATACTATGCAATCTTCTCGGCTTTAACACTGTAATGTTTGCCGTTATTGATGACCCCGATAGAGTCCGTGAAGCCCTTCTGCATTTAGTTGACGGACAGTTATCGTTTGCCCGCGGCGTGAAAAATGCCGGCGTTGACATTACCTTCTTTGAGTCGGCAGCGTGTCCGCCGATGCTTTCGCCGAAGTTGTTTCGCCTCATCGAACTGCCCGCTTTGAAGAAAATACTGAACGGAATGGCGGAAATCATTGGTCGTCCAATTCCGTGTGTCATCGGCGGTAATACGGCGGCTATTGTTGAGCCGATGCTCGAAACGGGAACTTCGTACTTGATATGTCCGTTTGAAACGAATCAGGAAGCGTTTCTTGCGAAGGTGCAGGACAGAACGGACGTACAGATTCGGATAAACTGCGATTTGCGGATAATTTCCGCTGGCACGCGGGAAGAGATACGCAGGGAGGCAGACCGCGTGATAGCATTATGCCGCAAGCGTCCGAATGTATGTCTAGGCACCGGCGCGCTGCCGTATGAGGCAAGCGTTGACAACGTGTTGTACACAATGGAATACGTGCGGGGAGTTGAGTAGCGGTGTTTTCGCCGCTTGACTTTTTGGAAAATCTTTGTAAAATTAAATATGTATCATAGATTGTTGCACAAGCAGCAGTTTCGATACAAATAATTTAATATAAGCCGAGCCGTTGTGGTTCGGTGATACAATTTAGAGTTCGTCAGCAATTCAAAAGCCGTTTAGCCCCGTTTCATAGAAACGGGCAAAAACGGATTGGTTGACTTCACTGACCAGCGGCTTTGCCGAGTGAAGATAACCAAAAGACATGAATAGCGGCGTGCTTCCGTAAGGGAGCGTCTGCGCATGTCTTGTGGAAATCTTCGG
>WRCR01000477.1 GCA_009783865.1 Planctomycetaceae bacterium
AGGTACATCACAGCGGACTCCCCTTTCGCAAAAGGGCAGAGCGGCGCGGTCAGCAGAACACCCGCCGCAAACCAAGCGCAGCGGGATTGATACAGGGTTGACAGAAGTGTTCTCCATTTCGAGGGAACGGTCTTTTTGCGCTTTTTGCGCACAGTGTTTTTTTGCACAGTGGTCTTTTTCGGTACTTTTTTCGGCATGGTTAAACAAAGAGAGATTGATGATAGCCCAGTCCCGAAGGGGACGGGCAGGTTAATACCGCAAAAGATACATCACCCGAAATTCCTGGCAAGAGCAAAAAGTGCCACTTTGAGAAAGTGAGTGCGTAGTAAATTAGATTTGTTTTTCCGGGGGGCGTATACCCCCCGCTCTTTTATTTTTTCTCTTGCGCTTTTTCGCCGTCTTCAAATTTCTTGAAAATCTTCTGACCGGCGGAAACACCGCTCAACATCTCAATTTTTTCACCCTTCGGATTGCCGGTTTTCACCTTGACCTTGCTGACCGTCTTGTTCTCTCCTTGCACAAACAAATACGAATGATTCCAATTGTCGTCTTCCGTTTCCTCTTTCTTCAAGGCGGTTATCGGCACAAGAATCGATTCCTTTTTGTCATAGACGATTAACTCCAGCGAACACGTCATGTTCGGATATATTTTTGCGTCATCCGGCAGTTCCACCGCCAGAAGTGCCGAAAACGCGTTGCCGACTGATGGAACCTCATTACACTCAACTACTGCAACATCGTATCGCTCATTTGGAAAAGCCGTCGGACGAATCGCACCCTTCGTTCCAACTGTTATCCAGTGTATATCTTTCTCCGTAACCGTTGTCCGAACAAGCGAGGGCTTCGGATTGACAATCGTAAATAAAACCGTCTTGTTGGCAACCGAATTGCCGACTTTTACCGAACCGGCAACCGTTGACGCATTATTCCACGTACCAGGTGCTGTCTTGCTGTTGTATTCTCCGTAATATACTATGCCGTCACACGGAGATTTAAGCGTCAGCAATTCCTTATCCTTGACGAATTTTTCAAACGATTCCGCAAGTTTGACATGCGTTTCCCGCGCTTCTTCCAACTTGATTTTTGCCTGCTGAAGAACAAAACCAAAGGTCTCTTTCGACTGTTCATAGTTAATGGTGCGAATTTTGGAATTGTGCCGCTCCGCAACATCGTCACGAGGAAGCATTACATTCTTTGTTCTGTCATTCCGCATCTTCTCCAGTTCGTGAAACAACTCCCTTTCCGCAAGAAAGTATTTAGAACGCTTCAGAATAAACTCCTCAGTCTCTTCTATGAGGTCATCCGCCTTATACATTTTTTCGAGTTGTTTCAATTCTTCTTTCGCGCTATCGACATAGTACTGTGTTTGTTTCAACCTGTGCGCCAACATCCGTCGCGCCCATTCCTCTTCAACGTTCAGGAAATGGAGGAAATCTTCATCGGCATATTTCTTTTCACGCTCAAACGATTCAAGTTTGAGCGGCTCTTTTCTTTCGAGATATTTGAATTCAATTTCGCTTTGTTTGAGTGCGATTTCGCTGGTCAGCAGTGCCCGCTTTCTCTTGCAGAGTTGCTCCTCGTATTTTTTTACATCGAATTTAATAAGCACATCGCCTTGTTTTACTTTTGCGCCGTGTGCGGCAACTTCGACAACTTCAAAAGTTGTGAACTCTTCGCTCTTGAGCAGAATCTGTTCTGCCTGCCGCGGTTCAAAGGTACCGATTCCTCTTGCGAAAATCCGCAGGGGTTCTTTTTTCAGTTCAACGATTTCGGGTTCAGCGGGCTTCGGCGGTGCAGGTGCTGCGGGTGCCGCTGCCGCAGGCGCAGCAACCGTTGGAGTTGCCGTTGCCGCCGGTTTTGTTGTCGTTGTGACAGCCGGTTTGACTTCCGGCTTTGCCGCCGGTGTTGTGCTTGGCTTCTCGGCAGGTTTGTCGGCTGGCTTATCCGCCGGTTTTGCCGCCGGTGCTTCTGGTTCCTTCTTCGGCGCATCTTGTGCCGAAACGGATAAGCCGGTGATGAAAATAATTAGTACTGCCGCAAAAATTGCCGCCGTAACAAAACGAAAATGCGCAGAAAAAGCCATTGAAACACCTTCTTTAACGAAATTGCAGACCGTAAATACAACCTAATCCACGTATTTTAACATGTAAATTGGCAAAATGCAAATCGTCAATCCTTAAAGTGCTAATTTTTTTTCTGCAATTCACGAATCAGAGAAGTCCGTTCCAACTCGGCGGCAATACGACCGGCAATGATTTCAATGAAACGAATGTCCCGGTCATAGAATTTTCGCCGGTCGCTCGAAAAGAACCAGAGTGTACCAAGTATTGACATCGGTGAAGTTACCGGCACACAGACCGCCGCTGGAAAGTCCTCCGGTATCGGATATACTTCGATAACGTAGTCCTCGTACAAAACGACCGCTTGTCCCAGAATTGCTTCCAAGTCCGCCGGACTATCTTTCAAAGAACGCGGCGGCGCAAGCAGTGTTTCTTCCGGCAGTCCCCAGCAGGAACGCAGTTTGAGCGTTTTTTCAACGGAATTGAGCGAGTAAAAAGATGCCGCTGCACAGCCGAGAATCTTCGCGCCTTCTTTCAATACACTGAAGAGCGTATCGACGGATACCTGCATTTCCATATTGAGAACGGAAAGCGGCGGATGAGCGGCGGACTCTTCTTCGTATTTCCGTAATGCCTGCTGCCAGCGGTATGTATCACCGAGAAACAAACAGAGGGAGTTGAGCAATTCGGTTTGCTGTGCTTCGGTTAAAAGACACCGCTTCTTTTTTTTGTCTCTGTTTGGCGGCAGAAGAACGAGACAGCCCGGCGACTTTCCGCCTTCGACTCTAACGGTAAAACATTTAGCGATGATGTTCGGCAAGGTACCGCCGGAACGGACAAAGCGTATGTCAAGACCGAGTGATGTATGCAGTGAGCGCAGTAAATCGGGAAGACCGCCGAAGAGCGGTACGTCTTCGTAGTCCTCAAGCGGACGGGGCGATGGGAACGGATGCAGGTAATTTTCGGAAAATTCGATG